>CAYPVY010000006.1:0-21298 GCA_964414305.1 uncultured Nitratifractor sp. | reverse complement strand
ATTTAAGGTTGATAAGTTTTTATATAATTTGGATAAAAAACAGAATACATAGCATAAAGCTATGTATTAAACAAAAAAATAATAGGATACAAACATTATATTTTAAACTACTGTTACTCTTTTAGTTTAAAATAAATAATTTAATTACAAACATGAGACTTAATTCATAAATTAAATTGCAAGATTTATTTTCTTACATTCATATTTTAGCAAAATGTTAATACTTTATTAAAAAAAATTACATATTGAAATATAAAATTAGAGAAATTTAAATATTTAAATTTAAAAAGATAAGATGACTAAATTTTATAGTCATCTCTTATTTGTATCTAAAAGTAATTCTACCTTTATCCAAAGAGTAAGGAGTAAGCTCTACTTTTACTTTATCACCTGGTAAAATTTTAATATAGTGCATTCTCATTTTACCAGCTATATGGCATAACACAGTATGTCCATTATCCAACTCAACTCTAAAAGTAGCGTTAGGCAAAGCCTCTACAACTTTACCATCAATCTCTATAACATCATCTTTTGCCATTATATCTCCTCATATTATGGATTTGTTAAAATTATAGCTTTTCCATCTACAACTGCAACTTGATGCTCATAGTGACTTCCATTTAATCTATCACTACTAACAACACTCCATCTATCCTCAAGTATAATTGGTTCTTGCTCTTTTTGACAAACCATTGGCTCCAAACAAAAAACCATACCATTTTTTATCTTAGGACCTTGATTTATTTTTCCATCAACATAATTTGGAATATTTGGTTCATCATGAGGCTTTTTACCAATACCATGACCACAAAAATCTCTTAATGGGACATATCCAGCATCTCTTATTGATTTTTCTAAAATTGAGCTTAACTCTTTAAATCTCATACCAACCCTGATTGAATCAATTGCATTATATAGTGCATCCTTAGAACATTGGATAAGTTTTTCATCACTTTGAGATATTTTGCCAATTGGAATAGTTATAGCTGCATCACCATAATATCCATCAAGAATAGTTCCAATATCTAAACCTAATATATCACCCTCTTTTAATTCATAATCAGTTGGTATACCATGTATAATAACTTCATTTACAGAAGTGCATACACTTGCTGGAAAACCATACAATCCCTTAAAAGATGGTTTAGCACCTTTACTCAAAATAAACTCTTCACCAAGAGAATCAATATCTTTTAAAGTCATACCAGGTTTAATTATCGATTTAAGATACTCTAAAGTTTGACCAACTACTGCACCAGCTCGGCGCAGTATGTCAATTTCATTTTTTTTACGAAGTGGTATAGCCATTATAAACCAATATTTCCAGGGGTTTGATATTGACCCATTACTCTTTGGGCTTCTATCTTTCTCATAGTATCAAGGGCTACTTGAACAACAATTAATACAGCAGTTCCACCAAAATAAAATGATGCTCCAAGTTTACTAATTATAGCAAAAGGCACTGTAGCTATAATTGCTAAATATAAAGATCCCCAAACAGTCAATTTACTAGCTACATCATTTAAAAATTGTGCGGTTTGTTCACCTGGTCTAACACCTGGAATAAATCCACCTTGTTTTTTTAAATTTTCTGCTATATCTTTTGCATTAAATTGTATTGAAGCATAAAAGAATGCAAAGAAAATAATTAATACAAACATTAAAATATTATATAGCATTCCACCAGGAGTTAGCATATCAGATATCATTTTTGCTATTTCACTATTACTTGATCTTAAGATTGTCAATGGAAACATTAATATTGCACTTGCAAATATTGGAGGAATAACCCCAGATATATTTACACGAATTGGAATATAATTCATAATTTTCTTGGTTTGATTTTGCATAATAGTTTTTCTAGAGTATGAAATAGGAATACGGCGTTCACCTAACTCAACATATATAATAGCTAAAATTGTAACAACCATAATTATAAATATTCCTATTACTACACCAAAATTCATACTACCAGCATTTACTTGAGATATTGTATTACCAATTGCTCTAGGAATACCAGATACAATACCAGCAAAAATAATTAATGAAATACCATTTCCTATACCTCTTTGTGTAATTTGTTCACCAAACCACATTAAAAGCATAGTTCCAGTTAACATAGAAAATACAGCTACTACAATAAATGCTGTCATATTATCTAGTAAAACTGCTCCATTATTACCCATATGTTGTAAACCTATTGCTACACCAATAGCTTGAACAACAGTAATAAATATTGTAAAATAACGAATTATTTGCATATATTTTTGCATTCCATCTCTCTCTTTTTTCATTTGACCAATAGATGGAAATGTTGCAGCTAAAAGTTCCATTACAATTGAAGCTGTAATATAAGGCATAATACCAAGAGAGATAATGCTAAGACGACTTATAGCATTTCCACTAAACATATTAGCAAGACCTAATGCATTATTAGAGTTTTGTTCAAAAAACTGCTTAATTACATCAAGATCAACCCCGGGAACCGGGATATAAGCTAACACACGATATGCAAAAAGGAAACCAAGTGTAATAAGTATCTTTTGCGTAAGTGTATTATTCATAATCTATTTCCCACTTGTTGTTATAGCGTCATCCTTAATTTTAGCGGCTAAATCTTTTGCACCACTACCAATAAGTTTAACTCTTTTAACACTTTTAGAGATTTTATGAACACTTCTAATTGTATCTAAAGTTATCTCATCAAGTTCTGCAACTGCTTTTACTTTTTCTATATTTATTACATATGGCTTCTCTACTCTAGATGTAAATCCAACTTTAGGTAATCTTTTTGCTAGTGGCATTTGTCCACCTTCGAAATTTCTTTTTCTAGAATATCCAGAGCGAGATTTTTGTCCTTTTTGACCGCGTCCTGCAGTTTTACCTGTTCCTGAACCTTGTCCGCGCCCTACTCTCTTTTTTGAATGAGTAGAACCTGGAGCTGGTTGTAAATTGTGTAAACTCATTTTAGCTCCTTAACCTTTGATTCTTGTTAATGCTTCAATTGTGCATCTAACAAGGTTGTTTGGATTATTTGACCCGATTGATTTAGCAATAACATCTTTTATACCTGCTAGTTCTATAACTGGTCTTGCAGCACCCCCTGCAATTGCACCAGTACCTTCACTTGCTGGTCTTAAGATTATTCTACTAGCTTTATATTTATGCTCAATATCATGAGCAATAGTTGTGCCTTTTATATTAATTTTAACTAAATTTTTAAATGCGTCATCAACTGCTTTTTTAATTGCGTCTGGAACCTCTTTTGCTTTACCATATCCAAATCCAACAGTTCCATTCTTATCACCTACAACTACTAAAGCAGTAAATCTAAATCTTCTACCACCTTTTACAACTTTTGTAACACGCCCGATGTTTACTACGATCTCTTCGAAATCTTCTCTATTAATATTATCCATCAGAGTTCCTTAAAATTTTATTCCAGACTCTCTTAGAGCCTCAGCAAATGATGCTACTACACCATGATATAAGTAGCCATTTCTATCAAATACAATTGTATCAATATTTGCTGATTTTAATTTATCAGCTAAATCTTTTGCAACTGTAACTGCACCATCTTTATTTGCTTTTATACCAAGCTTATTACCATCAGAGTAAGCAAGTGTATGACCTTTTGTGTCATCTATTGCTTGAGCATAAAAGTGTTTATTAGATCTATATACAGTTACTCTTGGTTTGCTTTCACACCCAGCAATCTTACCACGAACTCTTTTTTTACGCTGTAAATAGCGTTTGTTTTTTCTTTTTTGAATACTTTTTAACATCTCATAGCTCCTTACTTACCTGCTGCTTTACCAGCTTTTCTAATGATAACTTCATCAGTATATTTAACACCTTTTCCTTTATATGGTTCAGGCGGACGGAAGCTTCTAATTTCAGCTGCAACTTGACCAACTTTTTGTTTGTCTGTTCCACTGATGTGAATCAAGTTTTTTTCAACTTTTATATCTATTCCTTCTGGAATAGTATAATTAATAGGATGAGAAAAACCTAATTGTAATTCCAAAGTCTTACCACTAACATTAGCACGATATCCAACACCATTTATTTCTAAAGATTTTTTAAAACCTTTATCTAAACCAATAAAAATATTATTTAATAGTGATCTATAAGTTCCCCAATATGCTGAAGATTGCTTATCTTCTCCAACTCTATTTAATTGAACTTGTTTATCTTGGATATCAACTTCAACTCTTCCGTGTGTTTCTAGTCTCTTTTCTATATTACCTTTTTTAGCAACTATTACTGTTCCATCAAGGCTTACATCAATACCTGCAGGTATAGCTACTGGTTCTTTTCCTATTCTAGACATCTACAACCTCCTTACCATACACTACAGATGACTTCGCCACCTGTTCCAAGCTTATATGCTTCATCATTAGGTAAAACACCTTTACTTGTAGAAACAATCAATGTGCCATACCCATTTTTGAAGTTTTTAATCTCATCTCTACTTTTATGAATTCTACGACCAGGCTTTGAGATTCTTTTTATCTCATTAATCATAGGCTTTTCATTCTCATCATATTTTAGTGTAACTTTAATAGCTTTTTTATTATTACCCAAATCTTCAACACTAAAACTCTCTAAATAACCCTTCTCTACAAGAATAGAAACAATAGCCTCAATCATTTTTGAGTGTAGAAGAGTTGTAGTCTCAAGTCTTCTCATACCAGCATTTCTTATTCGAGTAAGAGAGTCTGCAATTATATCTGTCATCATCTTTTACTCCTTAATTACCAACTAGCTTTACGCATACCAGGGATTAGACCCTCACTAGCCATTTTTCTTAAACAAATTCTACAAATTCCAAAATCTCTATATACAGAGTGTGGTCTACCACAAATTGAACATCTTGTATATGCTTGAACCTTAAACTTAGGCTTTCTTTTAGCCTTTGCTATCATAGACTTCTTTGCCATTATTTTCTCCCTTTTGCAAATGGCATACCTAACTTCTCAAGAAGTGTGTAAGCCTCTTTGTCATTTTCAGTATTAGTTATAATTGCAATATTCATACCATGAGTTTTCATGATTGAATCATAACTAACTTCTGGAAACATTAATTGCTCATCTAAACCAAAATTATAGTTGCCTCTACCATCAAATCCTTTTTTTGGAAGGCCTCTAAAGTCTTTCACCCTTGGAAGAGCAATAGATATTAACTTATCTAAAAAGTTATACATTCTATCCCCTCTAAGAGTTACCTTAATACCACTTGGAGCACCCTCTCTTGCTTTAAATCCTGCAACTGATTTTCTAGCAACAGTAATAACAGCTTTTTGACCAGCAATCAAAGAGATAGTCTCTGCCATATTTTGTATTAATTTATTATCTTTACCCTCTTCACCAGCACCAACGCTAATAACAATCTTCTCTAGTTTTGGTGTTTTCATAACATTATCAATAGAAAGCTCTTCGCGAAGTGCTGGAGCGATTACATCTTTATATTTATCTTTTAATCTGCTCATAATTATCCTTCAACTTTCTTAACATTAGAGATATGAATAGGCATCTCTTTTTCAACAAAGCCGCCTTCTTTATTCTCTTCAGTTGGTTTAACTGCTTTTTTAGCAATTTTACAACCTGCAACAATTACTGCATCTTTTTTTGTAAGAACTTTTAAAACTTCTCCAGTCTTACCTTTATCATCACCAGCAATAACCATTACAGTATCACCTTTTTTAATTTTGAATTTTTTTGCCATTACCAAACCTCCGGTGCCAATGAAACAATCTTCATAAATCCTGCATATCTTGTCTCTCTACTTACAGGACCAAAGATACGAGTTCCAATAGGCTCTTTTTTGTCATCAATAATTACAGCTGCATTATCATCAAATCTTATTAGAGACCCATTTTCTCTTTGAACCTCTTTTTTAGTTCTAACAACTACAGCTTTTACAACTTTACCTTTTTTTACTTTTCCATTTGGAGTAGCTTTTTTTACAGATGCTACAATTACATCACCAACAGATGCATATCTTCTCTTAGAACCACCAAGAACTTTGATACACATAATCTCTTTTGCACCGCTATTATCAGCAACATTTAATCTTGTAAAACTCTGAATCATTAGCCCTCTCCTCTTTGTGTAATTTCAAGAAGACGGAAAGCTTTATTTTTAGATATTGGACGACACTCAATTGCACTTACAGTATCACCAATATTAGCTTCGTTTCTCTCATCATGAACTAGATATTTTTTAAATCTTTTTACAGTTTTATGATATCTAGGATGTAAAATCTTTCTCTCTACCAAAACTGTTGCTGTTTTATCACCAGCTTTTTTTACTACTTTTCCAGATATAACTCTTTTTGGCATCTCTTACCCTTTAGCATTTATTGCTGTTAAAATTCTTGCAACATCTTTTTTAGCTGCTTTTAATTCAGCAGTATTTGTTAGTTGCATAGTTTTTAATTTAACTTTTAAAGTAAAAACCTCTAATCTTTTCTCTTTTAGTAGCTTATTTAATTCTGCTACACTTTTATCTTGAAGATCAGTATATTTCATTGCTATCTTCCCTTGAAATAATTTTTGTCTTAAATGGCAATTTATGACAAGCAAGTGTCAACGCAGCTCTTGCTAAATCCTCTTTAACTCCTGCCATTTCAAATATAATACGACCTGGTTTAATATTCATAACCCATTTTTCAACTCCACCTTTACCTTTACCCATTCTTGTTTCTAATGGCTTTTTAGTTAAAGGCTTATCTGGGAATACTCTAATCCAAGTTTTACCAGTTCTGCTTACTTTTCTTGTCATTGCAATTCTTGCTGACTCAATTTGGCGAGAATCAATTCTACCAGCTTCAACAGCTTTTATTGCAAACTCACCAAACTCAATCTTATTTCCACGGAAAGCTTTACCACGGTTACGACCCTTTTGTTGCTTTCTCCATTTTGTTCTTTTTGGCATTAACATAATTTAAGCTCCTCTTCTTTTTCTACCACGATTTGGACGACCCTCTTTTTTCTCAGGCTGAATTCCTTTTTGTAAAACTTCACCTTTAAAAATCCAAACTTTTATACCTATATTACCATAAGTTGTTAGGGCCTCTGCAAATCCATAATCAATTTTAGCTCTTAATGTATGCAAAGGAACTCTACCTTCAAGATACCATTCAGTTCTAGCCATTTCAGCTCCACCTAAACGACCTGAAGCAGAGATTTTAATACCTTTTGCACCTTGTTTTAGAGCACCTTGAATAGCTTTTTTCATAGCTCTTCTAAAAGCAACCCTTCTTTCAATTTGTTGTGCAACATTTTCTGCTACCAATTGTGCATTTGCAAGAGGTTTTTTCTCTTCTTTTATATTTATTGCTACATCTTTATTTAGCATTTTTTGAAGTTTATTTTTTAACTTCTCAATATCTGCACCTTTTTTACCAATTACAACACCTGGTCGTGCAGTAACAATTGTTACACGAATTTTTTTAGCTGTTCTTTCAATTATTATATTACTAACACCTGCAAAGAAAAGTTCTTGTTTAATAAGCTTTCTTATTCTATAATCTTCTTCTATAAATGAAGAAGCTCTACTTTTTGCTGGAAACCATCTAGACTCCCAGTTTCTATTGATTCCAAGTCTTAGACCAATTGGATTAACTTTTTGACCCATTGTTATGCTTCCTTTCTTTCATTTTTATTAGCAGGTGCCACCTCTACTAAAATATGAGAAGTTGGTTTTAAAATTCTAGTAGCTGTTCCTCTTGCTCTTGGTCTCCATCTCTTCATATATGAAGCTCTATCAACTCTACAAGATGTAATCACAACCTCTTCAGGCTCATAATCACCATTTGCTACTGCTGAAGCAATTACACCAGATATAATCTTCGCAGCTTTATTTGGCATAAACTCTAATGCTGCTATAGCTTCTTCAGCATTCATACCTTGAACTTCTCTAGCTACAAGTCTAGCTTTTGTAGGTGAAACTCTTGAAAATCTTAATATTGCTCTACTCATATTAACCTACCTTCTTTTGAACAGTGCCTTTATGGCCTCTAAATGTTCTTGTTGGTGCAAATTCACCAAGCTTATATCCTACATGCCCTTCTGTAATAAATACAGGAACAAATTGTCTTCCATTGTGAACATTAATTGTTAGTCCAATCATTTCTGGAAAAATTGTAGATCTTCTTGACCAAGTTTTAATTGGTTTGTGAGACCCTTCTTCTTTTGCTTTTAGAACCTTTTTCATTAAATGATCATCAATGAATGGTCCTTTTTTAACTGATCTTGCCATCTACTACCCCTCTACTTTTTCTTGCGTCTTGAAATTATAAGCTTATCACTAGCTTTTTTCTTACGAGTTTTATAGCCTTTAGTAGGCATACCCCAAGGACTTACTGGATGACGACCAGAGTTTGTTTTACCTTCACCACCACCATGAGGGTGATCAATCGGGTTCATAGCAGAACCTCTTGTTTGTGGTCTAATACCTCTGTGTCTATTTCTACCAGCTTTACCTATAACCATATTTGCGTAATCTTCATTACCAATAGTCCCAATAGTAGCCATACATTCACCTAAGATGTATCTCATCTCACCTGATGGTAATCTTAAAGATACATACTTACCATCTCTACCCATTATCTGTGCATATGTTCCAGCACTTCTTGCAAGTTTTCCACCTTGTCCAGGATTCATTTCAATATTATGAACAAGTGTTCCAACTGGAATATTTTTAAGCTTCATTGCATTACCAGCTTTTATATCTAGTCCAGCTTCTGCAGATAATACTGTATCGCCAACTTGCAGACCTTTTGGCTGAAGAATATATCTTTTTTCACCATCTACATAGTTAATAAGACATATTCTACAGTTTCTATATGGATCATATTCAATAGTAGCTACTCTACCTTCAATTCCAAATTTATTTCTTTTGAAATCTATAATTCTATATAGTTTCTTAGCTCCTGCTTCTTTATGGCGAGATGTGATTCTACCATGATTATTTCTACCAGCACGAGCTGGAAGCTTTTTAAGAAGACTTCTAACAGTTGGCTTTGATGTAATGTCGCTATTATCAATAGTTGTTAAAAATCTACGCGACGGTGTATATGGTTTATATGTTTTTATTGCCATCTTCTATCCTTATACGCTTAGGCTTTCGATTTTAGCATCTTCAGGTAATTTAACATAAAATTTTTTACTATCTGCTCTTTTACCTTCGATACCTTTAAATCTTTTTCTCTTACCATTAACTCTCATTGAGTTTACCTTTAATGGTTTAATACCAAAATACTCTCTAAAAATCTCTTTAAGAGAATTTTTAGTTACTCTTGTGCTTGTTTGAACAACAATAACACCCTCTTCTTGAAGGTTAAGACTCTTCTCTGTATAAATTATTGCTTTAATATCTGTAATATCTGCCATCTTAACTCTCTTTTATTAGATTTTCCCAAACAGATTTTTCAATTACAATTGCATGATATGCAGCTGCTAAATATCCGTTTAGCTCATTTGGCTCTATTAAGTAACATTTACTTAAATTTCTAAATGCCATAAATGTTTTATCATCAATTAACTCTTTAACAAAAAGAGCATCTCTTTGGTTAAAACTCTTGAATAATTCATTTGCATCTTTAGTTTTACCTGATGCAACTTCAATTGAATCAACTACAAAAACTTTTCCATTAGCAACTTTTTCAGCAATTGCATGCATTAATGCTAATCTTTTTTGCTTTTTATTAACTTTTTGAGTATAGTTTTTAGCATTTGTAGGACCAAAAACTACTCCACCACCTCTAAATTGAGGAGCTCTAATACTACCTTGTCTAGCACGACCGCCACCTTTTTGGCTAAATGGTTTTTTACCACCACCACTTACTGCACTTCTATTTTTTGTATGTGCAGAACTAGCTCTAAGGTTTGCAGCATATGCTTTACAATATAGATATAGATTATGAGGATGAACCTCTAAAAAACTTTTTGGTAAATCTTCTGTTTTTACTACTGTCGCATTACTCATTTAACTATCCTTACCATTCCTCTTGCGCCTTTGTGTCCTGGAACAGCGCCTTTAAGGATTAAAATTCCATTCTCTTCATCAAAAGAGATTACTTCATTTTTTACAGTAACTTTTGTGTTACCATATTGACCTGGCATCTTTTGACCTGGCATTACACGACCTGGCCATTCACACATACCAATTGAACCTATTCTTCTACCAAATCTATGACCATGAGAAGCTGGACCACCTGAAAAGTTATGTCTTTTCATACCACCACTAAAACCTCTACCCTTAGAGTTAAATGAAGTCTTTACAATTTTTGCTTCATTTAGTGGAGCAGTGCTTAAATCTCCAGCTTCTGTTCCCTCAGCTACCTTAATAGTTTTAAAACGGTTAAACTCTTTGCTGATACCATATTTCTTTTGTTGCCCTTCTATAGCTTTATTTATCTTTTTACCACTATGATAAGCAACCAAAGCTTTACCATCTTCGCGAACTTCACACACTTTAGCTTCTACAACTTTTAGTAGTGTAACAGGAGTGCTTGGAACGCCAATAGTTCTGCTCATACCAATCTTTTCAACGATAAATTCCATCTATTACTCCTTACTACTTATCCATTTGGCGGATTTCTACTTCCACCTCTGGAGCCAAATCTAATTTCATTAATGAATCAATTGTATCAGTTGAAGCTGCTACAATATCAATCAATCTTGCGTGAATACGAATTTCAAATTGCTCTCTGCTATCCTTATTAATATGAGGAGAGCGCAAAACAGTATAACGCTTAATTTTTGTTGGTAAAGGAATTGGTCCTCTAAGTTCTGAACCTGTTCTCTTTACAGCATCTACAATTGCTTGAACCGATCTATCTAAAACTCTATGATCATAAGCTTTAAGCTTTAATCTAATTCTTTCCATATTTAAATTATCCTTATAAAGAACTCGTTGTTTTAACAACATAAATTTTGTTTTAAAGTGCTTTCACACTAGATACCGAGGGTATCTGCACACAACTATCCAAATACAAATAGCTCTATGCAAATACCCATAAAGCGAATGGAATTATATCAAAATAACTTTTATTAAAAGCTATATTTATATAAAAATCTTGTAAAATACAAAATAAGTTTCCTTTTAAAAAGGAAACTATGGAGATTGATTATGTTTAGTTTAGAATATTTTTATAATACAAAACCTAAAATTGAATCATACAAAGAGAGAAAAATTCAATTGCCAGATAGTAGCTTTAATCTATATGGTGCTAGAGGCGTTGGCAAGAGTGCTTTAGTTATAGATTATTTATCTAAATTACCAAAAGATAGCTATTTGTATATAGATGCTCAAGACCCAATTTTTATATTAGAAGATTTAGAATCTTATCAAATAGAAGAGTTTTTGAAAAATGAAAATATTAATACTTTAATTATTGATCACTATTATGATGGTTTTTTAGATAGATTACCAAATGTAGATAGATTAATAGTTGTATCAAAAGAAAAAGTTAATTATAAATTAAATTCTATCAAACTTTATCCTTTGGATTTTGAAGAGTTTTTTAATTTTCAAAAAACTACTACTTCAAATTTAACATTTAGCTTATATAATAAATTTGGTTCATTACCTCATATTGCTATTAGCCACAATTTACTATCATTTAAGGAGCTATTTTTTGAAAAATTTGATATTCAAGAAGGTAAGGTTCTTTTAATTTTATCGCTATTTAATGGCAAAATCTCAACACCTCATCAAATATATCAAAAAGCAAAAGAGTATTTTAAAATATCTAAAGATTGGTTATATCGTGCGATTGACAGATTTTCAAATGAAGGTATTATATATCAAATTGAGACAATAGAAAAAGGCTTTGGAAAAAAAATATATCTTTATGACTTTGCATTGGCAAAATATCTAAACAAAAGATTAAATTTTAATAATATTTTTGAATCAATTGTTGCATTAGCTCTAATAAAAAAAGGAGTTGAATTTAAATCATGGTCAAATAGACCATATTTTATTTGTGAAGATAATAGGCTTATAATTGTTGCACCTTTTATAGATGAAGATACCTTATGGAGCACAGTTCAAAAGGAGTTTAGCTTTTATTCTAATTTAAATTTAAATAATGTAACTATTGTAACAAATTCAAATAGCTTTAGATTCAATATCAAAAATATAAATTTTGAAGCAATTCCATTTTATGAATGGGCAAATATAATTAAATAGTATGTAATTTTGAAATTATTATTGATTATAATACCATATTATGCTATAATTTAAAGAAAAAAGGGTAGTTGTATGGAATCTATATATGTGGGTATATTATTAATTATTATGATTATTGTTATTAGCACAATGAAAAAATTAAAAAGAAATGGAGAGTTATTTTATCAAAGATGGTTAATGTGGCTAGGTATTGGAACTATTAGTTATGCACTATTTTTAATATATAATTTGGCTGTAAATTATCCATCTTTAAAAAAAATTGAAATTGTTTTATCTTTGAGCTTGATAATATCATTCCTTTTTGTATCTATTGTTGCACTATTAGAGTATAACTTTACAAAAGGGGAGTTTGGAAAATATGGAATAGTATATAAAACTCCTTGGAGTGGAACGAAAAGATATAGTTGGTTTAATATTATAAAAGTAGAGTATAACCCAATTGCAAATTGGTATATCTTTTATATGGATGATGGAGAGAAGATGAGATTTTCATCATATCTAAGTGGAGTTGATGATTTAATAGAGTTTACTACTGCAATGGGGCATGATATTGAGGTCATCGCAAAAGGATTAAAACTAAAATTTCATTAATCCTTACTCTCATTTGGCAAAGATGCATTATATTTATCTATAAAATATTTTTGTATTTTATCTGCGAATATAGCAAACTCTTTAAAATTACTAAAAATCTCATCTCTAAATTGCTTTACTCTTAAATCACTTACATATATTCTATAAGATAGGTATATTTTATTATCACTCAAGCCTATAATATATGGCTGATACTTCTCTTTTGATAATAGTTCTATCATTAAATTTCTATCTATATTTGATGGCATATTACAAATTGGAGATGTAGCTATTAATATATCTGGTGTTCTATTTGTGCTAAATATTCTAATTAAACATTTTTCATAATAAAACTCCCAATAGTTTTTATTAACTTGGGTTAAACTCTTTGATAGATTAATTTTATTTAAAGCACTATTAATAAACTCTTCTATAAAACTCTCTTCTCTTTTATCATAAACTCTCTCATATATACCATTTCCACATTTAGGACAATCTTTTATATGATTTTTACTTATATCTATATAACTATTACAAGCGTTACATCTATATTCTATTTTTTTATCATCGAAGTTATAATTTTTGATATTTTCTAATAAATATTTATATGATATTCCAAAACCCATATTATCAGCATCACTAAATTTAGAACTAACTATTCCAACAAGTTTATTATCGCTATTTACCATAGCACCACCAGAATTACCTGGGTTAATAGCTGCATCTGTTTGTATATAATATTTTCCATCTATTTGTTGCTTTGGGTTAGAAACAATTCCTTTTGTTATTGTAAATGGCATACCATATGGATATCCATAAATTAATAGAGTATCCATTCTATTAATTTCTAAATTTGAATCTATTTTTATTAAACTATTATTGCTATCTAAATCCTTTGAGTAGATAAATGCAATATCCATATCTGGATCTATCATTATTACATTTGCTAAATATCTATTTTTGTGATTATCTTCAAGAGCTACTTCAAAAAAACCTTCTACTACATGATAGTTAGTAATAAAAAAGTTATATCCTTCTACTTTAAATGCACTTCCACTTCCATCAGATGTTATAACTTTGTATATATAATTTTCTATATCCATATTTAGCCTTTTGATAGATTTATTAAAATCAATACTATTAATAAGATTATCCAATACCAGCTTGAATAACTTGCATCTTTTTTGTTAAAAAATAGATTATTTATAATGCTATTATAGAGTTTATATAACCTATTTGCTCCTTTCTCAAGAGAGTATTTAGATAATGATTTTAACTCTTTTTCTATCCTTTTTTTATCTTTTTTGTTTATATTATAAAGATAAAGAAGTCTAATATATTTCATATATAAAAAATAAAATAGCCCTAAATTATTTTTATTACTATGATATCTTTGGACAATATTTTCATCACTTTTAAAAAACTCTATAATATCCTCTTTAATTTCAGCTCTATATAAAGATAGAAATATTTTACTTTTATAAATATTTGTTATTAAGTAATCTCTATCAATATTTTTTAAATCATTTATCATTTGTGCTGACCTATTAATCTTGCTATCTAAACTATTATCACTATACATATATGAAATAGCATCGTATATTTTAAACTTTAATAAGCCATTCAGATGGGGCAAGTTAGATATTTTCATTAATGTTATGACCCCTATATCCCACTTATAATTCTCTAATTGCTCATCTTTAAACTCATTACTAATAGTATAATACTCATTGATATATTTATCCATTGTATCAACAATTAATTTTTTATCATCTATATCTAAAGTATCTTCTAATTTTTTAGTTAATTCAAATTTATATTCAAAATGCAATAATGATACAAGCCTATCTGTTATAGTTATAAATTCATTAATTACTTCAAAAAGTTTTTCTGGATTACATAGAGGTAATTTCTCTAAATATTCTATATATAAATAGTTGTTTTTGATATTCATTTGAATAATATCATACTCATTAAAATTTGCTTCAATAACTTTTCTTAAAGCAAGAATAGAATTTTTATCCTCTATATCTATCTTTAATACTTTAGTTTCTAACTTAAAAAAGTTATTATCAAGAGTCAAATCAAAATCAAATAATCCATGCTCTAAAGTAACTTTTATATCTTTTTTTTTAAATTTAACTCTCTTAAATGCATCCTTATTTATATATTTTAATAGATAAAATATAGAGCTTTTATACTCCTTGTTTTCATAGGCATCTTTAGACTTTTGCCAAAACTCAATACTAAATGATGGCTCATTATTATCAAAAGGTAAAATTTTATAACTTGGTATTGTATAGTTCATAAATTGTGCCTTTAAAAAATTGTATAAAATTATACCCAAAAAATGAATTTATGGTCATTTTATTTGATATATTGCATATAAAATGCCAAAAATAATAGGTTGATGAATCATATATATTAAAAGTGAATGCCTACCCATAATTTTTAGAATATTTAAAAAAGGATTATTATATCTAAATAGTTTTATATTAAAAACTTTATGTTCTAATTTAAAAGCTACCAGAGCAATACCAAATAAAACTACATTTAACCAGGGTATTATAGGAGCTAAATCTACGGTATATTTTGGTAAATGGAGGGGTTTTTGAAGATAATTAAATATAGGATGCATATTGAAGTTAAAAAAGTTATATCCGATCAAAATTAAAATAGCAATAGTTAGTGCTAAATAAGGTCTATTTATAAAAAGTAAACCAATAATAGATAATATTAAAATAGAGTGAATTATGCCAAAATATACCCACTCATTTGGAAATATTATATATGTTACTATTGAAATCAATATGGCACTTATACCTAAAATTATAACTCTTTTTTTTACCTTAGACCATTTTATACCATCTTTATGAGTTAATGCTAAGCTTACTCCAACAGCAAATAAAAATAGTGTAACAATAACTATTCTAAAATTTATCCAAAAGCTATCTTGAGTAATGTTTATGTCTATATAATCAAAATAATTTAAATCATAGCTTATATGAAATATAATCATTAAAGCAATAGCAAAACCTCTTAATATATCTAAACCATCTAATCTTTTATTCATTAAATAATTCTACTAATCTTTCATCTATTTTAGATGGCTTAGAGTTTCTTATATATACTATAGTTACTTGCATATTAAAAATTAAATCATTTTCTTTATATATATTTTGCTCAAGAGTAAAACTAACTCTGCCTTTTGATAAAACTCTACTTTTTACTTCTAATATATCTCCTAAAGTAGCCATCTTTAAAAACTTACACTTTAAGTCCCGAACAACATACCCACTATTTGTATCTTTGTCAAATGGAAGCAATCCATTTTTGAATAAAACTTCACTTCTTGCTCTTTCACAAAAATTAATATATCTAGTATGGTAAACAATACCTCCTATATCTGTATCTTCGTAATATACTCTTATTTTCATTATGCTGATAGTAATTGAGGTCTGTTGAGTTTAGTTACCATATTATAATATTTTTTTGAAATTTTTCTATCACCTAATGATTCATATAGACCAGCTAGATTATTATAAATAGAGATTAATTTTGATTTAGATGTGCTATCTTTTGCCTCTTTTAATTGTGGAATAATTTTACTATATCTCTCAACAAAAGGCTCCCAAGCAGCAAACATATAAAATCTATCAATATAGTAATCTAGCCATTCATAGTGAACTAATGGCTCTTGATTTATTAAGTTTAGATGATACCAAGCCTCTTCTAGCACTTCATCTATTAATTTTGGAGTTGCTTCAACCACATGAGTATCTATTGATTGTAAAATATTTTCATAATAACTAAATATAAATGACCTATATTCAGCTATCTCTTTTTTTGTTTGTTTTTTTATAAACTCATCTTTAAGAGTATCATCAATTATTAATTTGTTATCATCTAACTCTTTAATAAAAGGTAGATTTAAAAGTTCTGTTATATCATCTTTTGATATAGATATTTCAAATTTTCTAGAAGCAACATATAATAAATCTATAGTAAAAAATCTTGTATGAACTAATATTTTTAACACATCTAGTATATTTTTATTTAAACTCTTTATAAAAGAGTTTAGAATATCTTTTTTAGATATTGGTAAATTATTCTCTAGCTCTTTATTAGCAAGAAGTGCCAAAGATAGCCAAAAAGGTTCATTTCCAGAACTTTTTGCTATAGCTTCTTTTAAATTTTTGTTATCAATTCCTGATAATCTTAAATATCTTAATGAATCCTTTTGTGTAAATGGTTTCATCTCATAACTTTTTAATAAACTCTTCCAATTACTATTACACTTTTGCCAATTAAGTTGTTCTTTTGATGTTAAAATAAAAAGTGCATCTTTTCCAATTTGAGTGATTATATCTCTAATCCAAGCATCTTTAGAGCATGGAGTGCCGTTAATATTTTCTTTTAAAATATCTAAATTTTCAAATATAATTACACAATCTTTAATTTTTTTATCTTTAAGAACCCTTCTTATATCTGTAGCAAAAAATTTATGTAATGACTCTTCTATAGCATTGCTATCAAGATTTTTTAACTCTTCTAACTCTTTAGAGGTTTTATCACCAAAAATATTTTTTGCAATTTTAATTATTTTGTTGCCCTTTTTGGGATTGATTAATTTTTTTATTTCATTAAAATATGGTAAATCTATTGCATACATAAGTGGACTATTTTCATATCTTTTATGCCATAATATTGCATATGCCTTCCATAGAGCTATAAAATTAAAATCATATTTATCTTCTAACTCTTTTGCTATATGCATAATTGTATTTTGCGACTTATGCAAAAGTCTATTATTAAAATCTATCCTAATTGTTACAATATCACTCTTATTTAAATATTTATTTCTTATATGATTAATAAAAGTTGTTTTTCCACTACCACTTTTACCATAGATATTAAATACTCTATATAGTGAATGTTCACCAAAAAGTTCTCTAAATATACCTTCTGCAACGCGTCTATCTATATATGGTGTAGTAAAATCTATAGTATCTATTTTGGACAAGTTATACCTCCTACACCTTTTTAATGTATTATATCAAAAAATATATAAAACTTCAAAATTGTAATATTTTATTAAAATAGAACGATTTTTAGATACTATTACACTATGAAAAGTGAAGTTATAGTAAATCATATAAAATGTGCAACTCTAGATGGGTTAGAGGCAAAAGTAGTTGATGTTGAGGGTAGCTTAACTAAAGGTTTACCAAATTTTAGTGTTGTTGGATTAGCAAGTAGCGATATTCAAGAGGCAAAAGAGAGAGCAAAAAATGCACTAATATCAAATAATTATACTCTGCCACCTCTTAAGATTACGATAAATCTATCACCTAGCGATATTAAAAAGAGTGGAACACATTTTGATTTGGCTATTGCTATACTTGTTGCATTAGGTGAAGATAAAATTGAGCATAATGATATTTTTGTATTTGGAGAGTTAGGTCTTGATGGTAAAGTCAAAAGCTCTTCTTTGATTTTTCCTCTTATTTTATCTCTTAAAGAACAAGGGTTCATAAAAAAAGCAATAGTTCCAAATAGCTCTTTGGATTCTTTAAAATATATTGATGGTGTTGAATTTTTTGGTGTTGATAATTTAAATGAAGCTATCAATTTACTAAAATCCAATACACTTCCAAACAAACAAAAAAATAGCTTCAATTATAATGAAGCTTCAATCTCTATAGATAATAAAGAATATTACTACTCTAATAATTATATTGAAGACTTTAAAGATGTAAAAGGTCAAGAGGTAGCTATAAGAGCAGCTTTAATTAGTGCAGCTGGAATGCATAATATTCTTTTAAATGGAAATCCTGGAAGTGGTAAAAGTATGATAGCAAAAAGATTAAGATATATATTGCCACCACTAAGCAAAGATGAAATTTTAAAAATAGCAAGACATCAATTTTTGGCTGGTGAAGAACCACATTTTAAACCAATTCGTCCATTTAGAAGCCCACATCATACCGCAACAAGTGCTGCAATATTTGGAGGAGGTTCATTTAATGCAAAAATTGGTGAAATTGCACTATCTGATAGTGGAATTTTATTTTTTGATGAGTTGCCTCACTTTAATTCTAAAGTATTAGAAGCTCTAAGAGAGCCTCTTCAAGATAGAGTTGTAAATATTGCAAGAGTTAATTCTAAAATTACATATAGTGCTGATTTTTTATTTATAGGAGCTATGAATCCTTGCCCTTGTGGAAATCTATTATCAAAAAGTAAAGAGTGTAGATGCACTGATGTAGAGATAAAAAGATATAAAAATAAATTAAGTGATCCATTTTTGGATAGGATTGATATATATGTAACAATGCAAGAGAGTGATTTTAAAGCAAAAGCTATCTTAGATTCAAAACAGATGCATAATAAAGTAATAGAAGCTTTTAAACTTCAAAAAAATAGAGGACAAGTGAGGTTAAATGGTAAATTAATTGAGAGTGAAATTGATAAATTTTGTATTTTAAGCAATAGTGCAAATGAGATATTACAAAATGCTACTCATAGATTTTCTCTATCTTATCGAGCAATTGCCAATATCAAAAAAGTTGCAAGAACTATAGCTGATTTAAATAACAATAAAGAGATTCAAAAAGAGGATATTCTTGAGGCATTAAGCTACAGAAAAAGGTAAATTATTTTTAATCTTCTATTTTTTTATATCTTTTTTAATATTTTTTAGTATAATTATTCAAAAGGAGTTATTATGAAAAAATTGATAATTATATTAATAATGTCTATATTAACATCTGTTCATATAAATGCAAAAGAGTTAAATCCTAAATCTATTTTAGAAACTTTACAAAGATTTTATGTTGATTTTAAAGGGGGCGAAGAGCTTATTCAAAAGAGTGAAGGATATCTTGTTTTCCCAAGTGTTTATAAAGCTGGGTTAGTAGTTGGTGGAGCCTATGGAGAAGGTGCACTAGTGCAAAAAGGTTCAATTATTAGCTATTACAAAATGTATGGGACATCTGTTGGTTTTCAAGCTGGTGCAAAAAAATACTCTGTTATTGTAGTATTTTTAACAAAAGAGGCTATGAGGAGATTTTTGTTTAAAGAGGAGTGGAAAGTAGGCGTAGATGGAAATATTGCAGTTGTAAACTGGAGTAAAGGTTTGGATTTGAGCTCTCTTGATATCAAAAAAGATACATTAGCAATAGTATTTAATAATAAAGGTCTAATGGCTAATATATCGCTAGAGGGAACCATTTTTCAAAAAATGAGATAAGCTATTAATGAAAAAAAATATCTTAATTATCGCTGCTATTGTTTTTTTGATTATTGATTGTGCACTTTTAACTTATAAATTAAATCAAAAAAAAGAGTATCCTCATAGGATTCACAAAAGTAAATCTCACTATAAATATAGTGTTTTTTTAACAAGTGATGATGGACCTTTGGTAGGTAGCCAATATTTAGACCAAATAATTAGAGATTATGAGGTTCCATTTACAATTTTTTTGGTAGGCAAACCATTAAGTAGTGATTCTAGATTAAAACCAAATTTACTTAGATACAAAAGTAATCCATATGTAGTTTTAGGAAATCATAGCTTTACACATGCAAATTTTCATTATAAAAGATACTATAATAATCCAAAAGGTGTTGAAGAAGATTTTTTAAAAAATGAAAAATTTTTAAAATTAGACTCTAAATTAGCTAGATTGCCAGGAAGAAATGTTTTTGTAATAGATAATGTAAAACATGGTGATGACAAAAAAGCTTTAAATGATGCTAGTTTAATTGCAAATAAATATAGTTATAAGTTTTTTGGTTGGGATTATGAGCTAAGACATGATAAGAGTGGCAACATATTAAATGAAGATGCTCTTTTCCATTACAATAAAATTAAAGAGTTACTAAAGAGTGGAAAAACCTTTAGAAAAGGTGAAATTATAGTATTGATGCATGATCAGATGTTTGGCTCTATGGAGAGCCAAAAAACACTTGGAGAGCTTATCTTATTACTTCAAGATGATGATGAAATCAAACTAAAAAGTTTAGATAAATATAAAATCTAATTATTTTTTTAGCTTATAAATTCTTCCATATATTGATGAATCAACTAACTCAAACAAATTTTTATCATATTTGCCAAGAAGGAACATCTTAACATAATTAGAATTAAGTGTTTCATTATCAAGCAATATACCAATTCCATATGATTTTAGATACAAAAATGCTAAATTACTTTGATTTGGATATGAATAACTTTTTACATCTATTGAACCATCATTTTTAACCTCTGCAACTACAAGTTTGCTAATAGCTTGACCCTTTAGATTTAATAAACCACTTTTACTATCAATTTGAATACCATTTGATAAAGTAAAAATACCATCTTTTATAGATCTTATATATCCATTATAAAATACAACATCTCTTAATCTATTACCACTATTTAAATCAATATTTGAAAATTGAACAATAGCTGGAAAAACCATTATACTCTTTGTAGGCATATATAGATAGATATCTCTTGTTTTTTGAGGAAGTTTAAAGTT
>CAYPVY010000005.1:0-22090 GCA_964414305.1 uncultured Nitratifractor sp. | reverse complement strand
TTTTAACTCACTATCCAGTAGATATTAGTCCACTTGCAAGAAGAAATGATGAAGACCCACAAATTACAGATAGATTTGAGTTTTTCATTGCTGGAAAAGAGATAGCAAATGGATTTAATGAGTTAAATGACCCAATAGATCAACTAGAGAGATTTAAAGCTCAAGTTGCTCAAAAAGATATTGACGATGAAGCTATGCATATGGATTTAGATTTTGTTAGAGCCCTATCTTATGCTATGCCACCTACTGCTGGTGAAGGGATAGGTATTGATAGATTAGTTATGATGCTTACAAATCAACATAGCATAAGAGATGTAATACTATTTCCAGCTATGAAACCAGAAGCAAAATTAGATATCCAAACAAAAGATGAAAAAGCTTGTAAAAAATGCGGAAACACAAATGAAAATGAGTTAAAACCAGCGAAAAAAGGTAAAGGATATTTTTGTATAGATGTTAATGCTTGTAAAAAAAGAGCAGCATCTAAATAGCAATAAGTTAAAAAGAGGTAATCTAAGATTTTACTATCTTAACCTCTTAAAATTTTTTATTAACACTTTCCAGATAGTAAATAATCAGTGGCACTAACAACATATGGATTAGTTTTATTTATTCTATTATAAACAATATATAAATTTCTATCCATTGTTATACCTTTAATTCTTGCTTCATATAACTTTTTATTATTTACCTCTTGTGCAATTGCATATTTAGAAATTATTGACACTAAAGGTCTTTCTAGATTTTGTTTACTTCTCATAACACTATTTAATAGTGCAGTAGAACTATTAACTTCAGATACTACATTAAACTCTTTACAAGATACATTTATAGTCTCAAACTTCTCTTGAATAACTTTTCTTGTATGGCTACCTCTTTCTCTACATACCCAATCAAAATTATATAAATCTTCAATATTTACTGTTCTAGGAAGAGGAGTATTGCTAAATAAAACTAATTCATCTTCTAACCAATTTCTATATACAAGCTCTTCATCATATATTGGAGCTTCTATAAGTCCCATATCTAGTGAACGACTCTTTATTTTATCAACAATGACTTTACTAACTTCTATAGTTAAATTTACATCATTTCCAATAGCCTCTTTAATTCCAATCATACAATCACCAGGTATTATATAATTACCTATTGTAAAAGATGCACCAAGATTAAATGTAATATCTTTATTTATTATCTTTAGCATTCTATTTTCTGCATTTAAAACTGCACTTTCTAAATCAACAGCTATCTTATAAAGCTCTTCTCCTGCACTAGTTAGTTTGATTCCACTCTTTTTTCTCTCAATTAACTTAGTATCTAAAAAATCTTCTAAATACTTAATTTGCTGTGTTACAGCTGGTTGAGAGACACCAAGTTTTGCTGATGCTTTAGAAAATCCTCTCTCTCTTACAACAATCAAAAAAGTCTCTATTTTTGAAAAATCTTTTAGCAAAATACTCCCCCTAATTAAATTATAATATTTTGTTATTATTATTTTGAAATATAATAAGATAATAATAACTAATAATAACTTATAATATTTGTTATATCAAGTGCAATATAAAAAATAGTATAAATTTGATACAATAATTAACATTTTATTAACATTTCTAATTTTTTAATATATTCAAATAATCTAACTATACATAAAATATATTGATTTTTAACAAAATAAAATGTATAATGATATAAAAAAGAGTATATATGTTAGATGAGTTAAATCAAGCACAAAAAGAGGCAGCAACACATATAGATGGTCCTCTACTTATATTAGCAGGTGCTGGAAGTGGTAAAACAAAAACTTTAACTACAAGATTAGCATATCTTATAGGTGAAGTAGGAATTGACCCTATAAATACCTTGACACTTACCTTTACTAATAAAGCTGCATCTGAGATGAGATATAGAGCTTTAAATTTAATAGGACAAAACACAAACTCTATGCCTCTTTTATGCACATTTCATAAATTTGGTTTACTCTTTTTGAAACTTTATATAGAAAAACTAAATCGAAAAAATACATTTAATATAATAGATAGTGATGATCAAAAAAGATTAGTCAAAGCAATTTGTAAAGATTTAAAAATTGATCTTCCAATATCTTTTTTAACAAGCGAAATATCAAAATATAAAAATATTTTACTTGACCCTCAAGAAGCACTAGATAATGCCCAAATTAGTGATTATAAAAAAGCGGCAAAAGTATATTTAGAGTATCAAAAAAGATTGCTTGAAAATAATTTAGTAGATTTTGATGATTTACTCTCTTTAACCTATAAAATCCTACTTGAAAATGATGATTTAAGAGAAGAGATTAGTAATAAATACCAATATATCATGGTTGATGAGTATCAAGATACAAATGAATTACAATATCAACTATTAAAACTATTAGCAAGTGAGCATAATAACATTTGTGTTGTAGGAGATGATGACCAAAGTATTTATGGATGGCGTGGTGCTAATATTAAAAATATTTTAGAATTTCATAAACATTTTGAAGGAGCTAAAGTAGTTAAATTAGAGATTAACTATCGCTCTACACAACAAATTTTAGATGCAGCAAATAATCTAATTGAACACAACTCAAAAAGACTTGGCAAAAAGTTAATTAGCCATGTTGGTAAAGGAGATGATGTAGAGCTTCAACACTCAATAGATGAAGTTTATGAAGCAAATATAATTGCTGATAAGATTAAAAAACTAATCTCTCAAGGTGTTAATCCAAGCAATATTGCTGTGCTTTATAGAATAAATGCTCTATCTCGTTCACTTGAAGAGGGTTTTTCTAAAGCATCTTTAGCCTTTAAGATGGTAGGTGGAATTAGATTTTATGAGAGAGCAGAGATTAAAGATATAATTAGCTATCTTAGATTAATTAGCAATAGTAGTGATGATTTTTCTTTGCTTAGAGTTATTAATAAGCCAAAAAGAGGTATTGGAGCCAAAAGTATAGAAAAAATAAGAGAATTTGCAAATAAAAAAAATAGTTCAATTTTTAATGCACTATCAAATGCAAGTGATGAAGAGTTAAGCCAAATTTTAAGCAAAAAATCAATTAATGCAATAAAAGAGTTTATAACAACAATAAATACTCTAAAAAACGAATCTCAAAATCTTGGAGAGATGATAAATCTATTTGAAAATCTAATTGGTTTAAGAGAATATTACTCAAATATGGTTGATGGTTTTGATAGAGTCTTAAATATTGATGAGTTTTATGGATATTTTAGAGATACAATTGCTAATGATGAAGAGCTAACACTTGAGCAATTTTTATCAGATATCACACTTCAAAGTGACCAAGACCAAGTAGAAGAAAATGCAGTAAATATTATGAGTGTTCATGCCTCAAAAGGGTTAGAGTTTGATTATTTGTTTGTAATTGGTATGGAAGAAGAGTTTTTCCCTCTAATAAGTGAAACAACAGATATCGAAGAAGAAAGAAGACTAGCATATGTAGCATTTACTAGAGCTAAAAAACATTTAACTCTATGTTATATAGATAGTAGATTCTATAGAGGACAAAGAAAAAATGTCAAAAAGAGTCGTTTCCTTGGTGAAGCTGGTTTAATAAAAAATACAAGCCTCAAACTTGCAAAAAATGCATCATACAAAAGAGGAGATTTAGTAAAACATAAAATATTTGGCATAGGTAGAGTTCAAAGTGTTACTAAAAGTGGGCAAGAGTATAAACTTAAAATAAATTTTGGAGGAAATATAAAAGATATAATGAGTTCATTTATAGAGCCAATATCATGAATAGATTATTTGTAGTAAATAAACCTATATTTATATCATCAAATAACTATATGTATCACATAAAAAGAAAATATAATACAAAAAAAGTTGGATTCTCTGGCACTCTAGACCCATTTGCCACTGGAACTCTAATTGTTGCAACGGGAGCTTATACTAAACTTTTTCAATATCTAAAAAAGAGCCCAAAAAGATATAGAGCTACTATGTGGCTAGGAGTAGAATCTAAATCTCTTGATATTGAAAATATTATTTCAATTAATAATATAAACCAATTAGATTTAAAAAATATTCAAGAAGTTTTTAGCAATATTGTTGGAAAGATTAAATATTTGCCTCCTAAATACTCAGCTAAAAAAATAGATGGCAAAAAAGCTTATGAGTTAGCAAGAGGCAATATTGATTTTAAACAAAAAGAGATTGAATCAATTATTTATGATATAAAGCTTTTAAATTATAACCATCCATTTTTAACATTTGAGATAACAGTAAGTGAAGGTGCATATATTAGATCAATTGCCCAAATCATAGCATCAAATTTAAATATAAAAGCAACTCTAAGCTCTTTGCATAGGATAAATGAGGGGGATTTTTTCTATGAAAATGAAAAAGCTTTAAATCCATTTGATTACCTAAAGATTCCAAAAAATAATTTTTTAGGTAGTGATGATATTTTAGAGCTTGGTAAAAAGATAGATAGTAGCTTTTTTCAAAATAGAAAAGATGGGATATATTTAGTAGAGACAAAAAACTTTTTCTCAATAGTTGAGATAAAAGGAGAAGAGCTTAAATATAGACTAAATAGACTTCCAAAATTCACAAATTAAAGGATATGACTTGATTGAAAAATCGTATGCAAAAGTAAATATTTTTTTAAAAATTACAGGAATTAAAGAGTTTGAAGGAAAAGAATTACATACATTCAATTCTAGATTTATGCTATTAAAAAATATGTATGATACAATCGAGTTTGTTCCTCAAAAGTGTGATAGCTTTACAATTGAAGGTTTAGATGATATTAAATTAGAAGATAATATTATATACAAAGCATATAAAGCATTAAATAAATATACTGGAGATTTAGATATATTAGAGTTTTTTTACAACCATAAAGTTGTTGTCAAAAAAAATATTCCTATGGGTGCTGGACTTGGAGGGGGAAGTTCAAATGCTGCTACATTTATGAAAATGGTTCATAAATTTTGTAATTTAACAATATCTATAGATGAGTTAGCAAATATTGGAGCAAAGGTTGGTGCAGATATACCATTTTTTATATATGGATATGATAGTGCAAATGTTAGTGGATTTGGAGATATTATAGAGCCTTTTGATGAGGAGCTACTTGAATTTGATATCTACACTCCACCAATTCATTGTGATACATCTATTGTTTATAAAACCTTTAGAGAAAATTTTTTAAAAGATATTAATCCAAATAGTGGGGCAACACTTATGTTAAATAACTCTTACGATATACTTACAAGTAATTTTGCACCATCAAAATTAAATGACTTATATAAAGCAGCACTTTTAGCCTATCCAGAGCTTAAAGATTATCAAAAAGATGGATGGTATTTTAGTGGAAGTGGAAGTTCATTTTTTAGATTAAAGGAAACTTATGGCAATTAAAACAATTGCACAAAATAAAAAAGCAAGACATGAATATGAAATATTAGAGACTTATGAAGCAGGTATAGTTCTACAAGGAAGTGAAGTAAAAGCACTTAGAGCAAATAGAGCAAATTTAAATGATGCATTTTGTAGGTTTATAAAAGGAGAGCTATATCTTATGAATGCACATATTGCTCATCTAGACACTACAAATAGACATTTTAGTAAAGATGAAAGAGCTCCAAGAAAATTACTATTACACAAAAAAGAGCTAAATAAACTATATGGAAAAGTTAGTAAAGATGGTTTAACAATAGTTCCTTTAAAGCTATATTTTAATGATAGAAACTTAGCAAAAGTTCAAATTGCTCTAGCCAAAGGAAAAAAACTCCATGACAAAAGAGAAACTCTAAAAAGAAGAACACTCGATAGAGAAGCCGCAATTGCAATTAAAAATAGGAGTTATTAAGATTTTCTTCTTATTTAACAAAATTTATTTTTATCAAACTTTAATAAAAAATAATCTTAGAAGTTTTAGGATAGTTTAGCTTTAATATAAGTAGCTAGAAGAGCTAAACTCTTCTATAAAATTATGCAGGTATTACTGATACTCTTTTTTTATCTCTAGTTTTGTTATCGAATTTAACTACACCTTCAATAACAGCAAAAATTGTATGATCTTTACCCATCATTACACCCTCACCTGGAACTATCTTAGTTCCTCTTTGGCGAATAATAATATTTCCTGGTATTACCTTTTCACCACCAAATTTTTTTACACCTAAACGACGACCAGCTGAATCGCGGTTGTTTTGAGTAGATCCTTGACCTTTCTTGTGTGCCATATTATCTCCTTATGCTATTTTAGTAATTCTAACTCTTGTGAAATCTCTTCTAAATCCTCTTTTTAATTTAGAATCTTTTCTTCTTCTCTTTTTAAAGATAATAACTTTCTTATCTCTACCTTCATTTATAACTTCACCCTTAACTACAGCACCTTCAACTAACGGAGTTCCAACTTTTAGTTCACCATCATTTAGTGCCAATACTTCTTTAAACTCAACCTCTGCTTTTGGCTCTAAATTCATCTTGTCAAAGCAGATAATATCACCCTCTTTAACTTTAAACTGCTGTCCACTTGCTTTGATAATTGCATACATATTTTACCCTTTAATTTCTCTGATAGACTCAATTAGTGCGAAATAATACCTAAAAAGTCATTAAATATATTTTAAAAAATATCTATTTACTTAAAAAACTAATTATTGATGCCGTAACTGCAACATTTAAAGACTCTACACCTCTATTCATAGGAATTTTGACTTTATTTGTTGATAAATCATTTATCTCTTTTGAAACTCCCCTACTCTCATTGCCTAAAATAAATATTGCTCTATTTGGTATATTTATATCAAATAAAGAGCTTTTAGCTTTTAAATCTAAAGATATTATTTGAGTATTATCTTTTAATTTAATAAGGGTATTTTTTAATGAATCAACATAAATTATTGGCATTTTAAATAGTGTTCCAGCACTTGCTTTTATTACTAGTGGTGATACTAAAGATGCAGTTCCTCTCTTTTGAAGAATAATAGCATCTATATTACCAGCAGCTGCACTTCTAATTATCATACCTAAATTTTGAGGATTTTCTATTTTATCAAGGGCTAATACTCTAAAACTATCTAAATTTTGCAAATAATCAATATTATATAAATTATCTAAAATAATATCTAAAGCAACTCCTTGGTCTTGTTTTGAATTTTTTGATATAAAGCTAAGTTCTCTTTTATCATGATACTTTATATCTATACCTCTTTTTTTAGCAATATTTATTATTTTATCAAGCTTTTCTGATTTTTTATTGCTCTTTGAGAGATGAAGAGAATATATTTTTAAATCACTATTATTTAATGCTTCTAATACTGGATTTCTACCATAAATGGTAATTAAGTTTTTGGGTAAACTCATAATATATCTCTTAAAATAATTGCATAATGCATAACAAAAAGATTTAAAATAAATATCATCATAGAAGATGCTCTAGATAAAAACTGTTCAATTTTTGTTCGCTTTTTTCCATTAGTTTTATATGCAATCACAAAATGAATTATTGTAGCTACTGTTAAAATGGCTACTAAAATTGCCTTTTTTGTAAGTGCATCTGAGATTGTAGTTCCATTTGGATGCATCAATAGCTCAAATAGATTATAATACCCGCCAAGAACAAATCCACTAATTAAAAGACTAATCAAAGCTACCACTTCAAACCATCCAAAAATTGGTCCAATATGTGGATAAACTTCTTGCTGAGCCTTTTTGTCTCTAAGAGTAATTCCTAGAACAAACATAAATACACTTCCGCCAATCCAACTAATTGCCATTATTAAATGTATATGAAATGCAATCTCTTTTAGAAGCATAAGTTACCTAACTATCAATTTTTAATACAGCCATAAATGCCTCTTGAGGAACTTGAACTTTTCCAATTGCCTTCATTCTCTTTTTACCCGCTTTTTGTTTCTCAAGTAATTTTCTCTTTCTTGTAATATCCCCACCATAACACTTTGCAGTTACATTTTTACCCATAGACTTAACATTGCTTCTTGCAATTATTTGATTGCCAATACTTGCTTGAATAGCTACTTCAAATAGTTGTCTTGGAATCAACTCTTTTAATTGATTTACAAATGCCAATCCTCTTTGTCTTGCTTTTGACTTTGGAACAATAATAGATAGAGCATCTACAACTTCACCTGCAACTCTAATATCAAGTTTTACTAAATCACCTTCTCTAAAACCAATTGGCTCATAATCAAAACTAGCATAACCTTTTGTCATAGATTTTAGCTTATCATAAAAATCCATAACAATCTCATTCATAGGAACATCATACTCAAGTAAAACTCTATTTTCATTTAAATAATCCATTTTTACCTGGATTCCTCTTCTATCATTTAAGAGCTTAATCAAATTACCTACAAACTCATTTGGAGTTAAAATAGTAGCTCTAACATATGGCTCATAAATTTTATCAATTTTTGAGGCATCAGGTAATTCACTTGGATTTTGAACTACCAATTTCTCTCCATTTGTTTGTAAAACTTCATATATAACTGTTGGGGCAGTTGCAATTAAATCTAAATTAAATTCTCTCTCAAGTCTCTCCTTGACTACCTCCATATGAAGCATTCCTAAAAACCCTACTCTAAAGCCACTCCCAAGTGCAAGTGAACTCTCAGGCTCAAATGTAAGAGCAGAATCATTTAATTTTAATTTATTTAGAGCATCTCTTAAATCTTCAAACTTATCAGTCTCTATTGGGTAAATTCCAGCAAAAACAAATGGCTTAGCAGGTTCAAAACCTGGAATTGGCTCAGAGGTTGGATTTTTGGCATCAGTAATTGTATCACCAACCTTCAAACCCTCTACACTCTTTAATCCCATTACAACAATTCCAATCTCACCAGTTTCAATACTTTGAGTCTTAATTGGAGATATAGGGTTTGGATACATCAAATCTAATACTTGATGCTCCTCTTTTGTCCCCATTATCTTTATCATTTGTCCTTTTTCAATCTTCCCATCAAAGACCCTAACAAGTGCTAAAGCTCCAAGATAGTTATCAAACCAGCTATCATAAATTAAAGCTTTTGTAGGTGCATCTTCTTTGCCATTAGGAGCTGGAATTTTATCTACAATTGTATCTATTAACTCTTTTATACCAACACCAGTTTTAGCTGAAACCAAAACATGCTCTGTGCAATCAAGCCCTATTGCCTCTTCTATTTCAGTCAAAACTCTATCTGGGTCTGCACTTGGCAAATCTATTTTATTAACTACTGGTATCAACTCTAAATCATTATCAAGAGCTATATATACATTTGCAATAGTTTGAGCCTCAACTCCTTGTGCAGCATCTACAACTAATAATGCACCCTCACTTGAAGCCAAAGATCTACTAACTTCATAAGAGAAATCAACATGTCCTGGAGTGTCAATTAGGTTTAGAATATAATCCTCTCCATCTTTATGATAGTTTAATCTAACACTTTGAGCCTTAATTGTGATGCCACGCTCTTTTTCAATATCCATAGTATCCATAACTTGAGCAGACATCTTCCTATCACTAATAGCTCCACACTCTTGAATAATTCTATCTGCAAGAGTAGATTTACCATGGTCAATATGAGCAATTATTGAGAAGTTTCTTATATTTTTTTGAGGAATGCTATTTGCCATTGCTACCCTTAAAAGTTAAATAGTGAATTAACACTTTCGTTGTTATTTATTCTTCTTATAACTTCTCCTAAAAGTTTAGCAGTGCTTAAAACTTTTATCTTTGAAGACTCTTTTTTAAGAGGTATGGTATTTGATACAATCAACTCATCAATATCACCATTTTCTATTCTCTCATATGCTGGACCAGATAAAACAGGATGAGTGCAACAAGCCATTACAGAGTTAGCACCTTTTTCTTTAAGAGCTTTTGCCCCTTTAACCATTGTTCCAGCAGTATCAATCATATCATCTATTAATATAACATCTTTACCTTTAACTTCACCAATAATATTCATAACTTCAGCTTCATTAGCTTTTTGGCGTCTTTTATCTACAATTACCATATCAAGTCCAAGTCTCTCAGCAAAATATCTAGCCCTAGCAACTCCACCAATATCTGGAGAAGCTATTATTGGGTCATTAAAATTTTTAGACTTAATATAATCAATAAATAAAGATGCTCCATATAAATTATCTACTGGTATATTAAAAAATCCTTGAATTTGAGAAGCGTGTAAATCTATAGTTACAACCCTTGTAACTCCTGCAACTTCAATCATATCTGCAACTAACTTTGCTGAAATTGGGACTCTAGGAGCTGCCTTTCTATCTTGTCTGGCATATCCATAATATGGGATAACTGCAGTGATTGATTTAGCAGATGAGCGTTTTAGTGCATCTACCATAATTAATAATTCCATTAAATTAGAGTTTGCTGGAGCAGAAGTTGGTTGAATTATATATACATCTTTTCCACGAACAGACTCTGAAATTTGAATATTTATCTCACCATCTGAAAATCTATTGATAGTAGCACCAGATAGTGGCATATCTAAATATTTAGCAATCTCTTGTGCTAATGAAGGATTTGCTGTTCCAGAAAATATCATATAATTACTCATAACATTTGCCTTTTTACTTTTTTGAAATTTTACTAAAAATTTACTATTATCTTGCTATTTTTCTAGCAATTTCTAAAACTATACTATCAAAAAGTGAAGATAGTGTAGTTACTATACTCTTAGCATCTTTTGCTACTGCTTCTTCTCTTTTGAAGTTTTTTGCAACTATACTCTCTCCTTTAGCATTTTTAATATAATAACTCCCCTCAACTACAGCATATCCATTATCATATAAATATCTATTTAAAACAATCTCAACAATATATCCTCTCTTACTTTTTATATCCCAAGGATATAATAATACATTAGGATTATTTAATGATTTTTTCAAAATTACTATTGCTCTATTTGTTAGCATTTCACTAGGTGGAGCTAAAAAATTTGCTCCAATATCTTCAACTCTATCACCCTCTTTTACCAAAATTTTATCACTATCTAAATAGCTAGGTATATCTATCTTTTTAACCCCAATTTGTTTATTTGTAGTAGCTATACTACTAACCTCAACAGAAGGCATAATATATTTATTTTTAGTGCTACACCCAATTAGGGCAATAGCAAATATTAATATCATCAATAAATTTCTCATATTACTCTCCAAAAATTAATGAATTTGGCTTTTTATTTAGCTTATGCAGCAATCTATTTGTTTGTTGTGTTGCATTGTGCAACTCTTTTAAAGTAGCATCAAGTTTATCACCAAATAGTGAATTTGTGCTATAATCTTTTAGTAGTTTATTTGTATGTTTTAGAGTCTTTTTAAACTCAATCAAACTACTATTAATATTCTTTCCAATATCTTGAAAATCTTTTTTAGATACTATTTTATCTAACTCTTTTATTGTTTTATTTGAGCTAACTAGTAATTTATTTAAATTCTCTATTGGAGCCTTACTCTTATCTAAAATAGTGTTTACTTTAGCTACTGTCTTATCAAGATTTAAATTCTCTAGCTTCTTAGCAATGCTTTTTAGTGTGCCTATTAAATCACTCTTATCTAAATCTTTAGTTGGGAATATATAAGCATTATACTCCTTATCTTTAATCCATTTAAATGTGCTATTTTTATCTTCTGTTAAGATTATAGTAGCTCTATTTAATAGTAAATTACTCTTTGATAACTTAGCTACAATTCCATCTTTTGCTAATTCTTTAAAATTTTTAAATCCATCATCTTTTGTTGTGCTAAAGTTTGCAAAATCTATCTCTCCTAAACATTTAGCCTCAAAATTTTTTAACTTTTTATTATATTTTATTTGAAGCTTTTTTAACTCTCCTACCTTAAAGCCTTTATATATGATATCTGCATCACTATCTATTGATGATACATCACCAGTAAATTCAAAAACAAATCTTTTTATTTGAGGTTTTGATAGCCCTACCCTAACATTTTTTGCTTCACCAACACTTCTATATAACTTAAATATCTTACTAACTCCAGAGCTATAATTTTTATCAAAAGATGTTTCAAAAGATATGCCACTCATTATAAGAGTTGGCAAAGGAGCAATATTAAACTCTACTCTATTATAATTAAATTTCAAATCAATCAAAGATTGAACCCAAAATTTAGTAGAGCTATTAACCAAAGATATATAATCTTTATATATTTTAACAACAATCATAATATTTTTACTTTTTGGGTCTAAATCTAGAGTAGTTACTTCTCCTACTTGCTTTCCTTTATAATAAATTGGAGTTCCTTTTTTTACACTTGCTGGAAATGAAGACTCAAGAGCATAATATCTATCATCTCCAATTTCTGAATATTCATGGTCTAAACCTATAAATTTTAATACTCTCTTTTTGCCTTTTTTTGCATACATATTTATATAGGTTCCACTCAATATTGTATCAAGTCCTTTTACTCCACCATATCCAACTTCTGGTTTAACAACCCAAAACTTTGTAGTCTCATTTAAAAAAGGCTCTACATCTTTATTCATTCTTGCATATACTATAACACCATCTTTTTTACTATTTATCTCAATTCTTGTAACCTTACCAACAGCTACATCTCGAAACTTAACAACACTTTGCCCTGCACTCAATCCATAACTCTTTTTAAATTCAATTCTAATCTCAGGTCCTAGCTTACTAAAATGTTCATATACTAACCACCCACCAATAATTAATGCGATAAATGGAACAATCCATATTGAAGTTATAAAATTAAACCTACTCTTACTACCTATATTTGGCTCTTTTATTTCCATATTACTTTTTATCCTCTTTTATTAATCTTTCATCTATTGCCATAGCACTTAGCATTGTAAAAAATACCATCAATACAAATGCCGTAGCACCTACTCCTGCTGTTATCTTTACACTTCCCATATGCACTACTGATGCTAAAATTGCAACTACAAAAATATCCACCATAGACCAAGGACCAATAATTTCAGTAATATGATATAGTTTTGCTTGATCTACCTTTTTACTCCCTTTAACCCTCTTTTTTGAGTTTATCAATATATATATTATCAAAATAAACTTCAATAATGGAACAAATACTGAAGCTAAAAATATAATTATTGCAATTGGATAACTCCCCTCTTCCCATAGTGCAATAACACCACCTATTATTGTATTTCCACTTGTATGTCCAAATTTTGTAATCTCTAGTATTGGATATGTATTTGCAATAATATAAAATATCATAGCTGTAATCAATAAAGCCCAAGCTGTTGATAAACTTCTATTTGGTTCATCACCTATCTTATTCTTGCAAACTCTACAATAAATATCTCCATCACTATTTAGATTTACACTCTCACAATATGGGCATCTAATAAAATCTTCTCTTTTCACCTGTTATACTCTCTATTAAAATAGCTCCAAATCTCAATTGGTCTAATATTTTTTAAAAAGAATATATCTACTATAACAAATAATATTAAAGCGACAAATGAAACACCAAAACTAACCTCAGCATAGCCAAAAAGCTTTACTAAAGCAACTAATATACTTATAGCAAATATATCTATCATCTCCCAATCTCTACTTATAATCAAAAAAGATATTATATGCCTTGATAGAGATTTGAATATCTTAAATTTAACCAAAATTGCTAACAGTAGATATGACAATATTACACTCAAAGGTGTAATAACTAATACTGTTGTAATTATAGCACCTACTACAAAATATCCTTCATTAAATAGAGTATATATCATTTGAGGAATAGTTAAAGAGTTTTTAACTCCTCCTATTGATACTTCAATTATTGGAAAGATAGATGCAACTATATATAAAATTAAAGCTGTTATAGAAAAGGCAACTCCTTTAGCAAAAGCTTCAGAAATATTTCTATACATAATATTACCACACTCACTACATCTAGCCACACCACCTTTTGGAAGTTTAACTTTTTTATGTAAAGTATTGCACTTATTACATATTATTAAATCATCTAAATTAATCTTTTCTTGCAATATCATTTCCCTTTAGTATATCTACTAAAACAGTAGCATATGAACCCTTTGGCAGATAAAATTCAAGCTCATACCAAGCCTTTTGTTCAATATATCTTCTATTTAAAATCTCAGGAAATATCCAAGCATATCTTCTACTTCCCATCTCTTTGAACTCGAAATCATACAATTTTTCAAAATAATCATATGCAACCTTAGTTGCTCTTTTGACTCTTTTTCCAGCTATTAACCCAGTTGGTGATATATCTCTTTTTAAAAATCTATCAACCCCAATTTCTAAATCTTCATAAAATATTTTACCATAAGGATAGTGCATATACAAATCACCATCAAGCAATTTAAAAAACTGCTTTTGTTTATGAGCATCTTTTAGACTACCTTTTGGCATAGATAATATAGCTTCAACTTCACTATCTTTAAACTCATTAAGAAGATGAGATAGCTCCACCCTCTTGCTTAACCAACAATTAAAAAGATAGCTTTGATAGCTTCCAATTAAAAACTCCCTTTTTTTTCTATCTCTTAGTTTCATCTTTCCTTCAACTATTGCTTTTCCTTCTAAATAATTATCCCCACTACTACCAAACCTTTGGGCTCCAAAATAGTTTGGAATTCCATTTGCTTCTATCCAATCTAGAGTTGAATCAATCTTTACTCTATTTACACCTAAAACCTTTTTAAATCTAAGCCAAAATCTATTACCCTTTAGATGACCTACTCTAATTTTATTATTATGAATAAACTCTTCTAAAATCTTAATTTGTGGATGAGTAAACTCTTTAATTTTATCTTTATACCTCTTTGGCATTGAGATATGCTGAATTGTAATTGCACTCTTATCTTTTAAACCAGCATATCCAAACTCTCTTTTAGCTATGCCCAAATAGTTACTAAAAATATCTAGCATCTGCCAAGTTGTTAAATCCTTTTTTCTAACCTTTAATATAAGATGCTCTCCATCTCCACTAAATTCATACAAAGGAACCTCTTCTACAGCAAAAGTGCTAGGAGTTGGATTAAATAAAAAATCATTTTTACTCTTAAGAGGTCCTATCCATTTAATATCCATCTAAAATCTCTCCAAAACTACACCGCTCTCAATATGTGTTGTATATGGGAATTGATCAAAGAGTGCTGCTTTTTTAACTTTGTGAGTTTTGGTAAGCTCTTTTAAATTTTGGGCTAAAGTGCTTGGGTTGCAAGATATATAGATAACCTTATCTATACTTTTAGCTAGATTTAAAGATGCTTCATCAAGCCCTGCTCTTGGTGGGTCAACTAAAGTTGCACTAAAATTAAAACTATCCAAATCTATCCCTTTGAGTCTTCTAAACTCTCTAACCCCACTAATAGCTTCTGCAGTCTCTGCGGCATTAAGTCTTATAAAGTCTATATTATCTACTCCATTTAATTTACAATTCTCAATAGCTGCTTTTATAGAATTTTTGCTAATTTCTGTAGCTAAAACTTTATCAAAATATTTACTTAGTGGTATAGTAAAGTTTCCAAGCCCACAATAACACTCCAAAAAATCTCCTCTATTTGAGCTTAAATTTCTACTAGCCCATCCTATCATCTTTTCGTTAATATATGGATTTGGTTGTGTAAATCCCCCCTCATAGTATCTATATTTATACTCTTTTCCATCTATATTTAAAATTTCAGTTATATACTCCTTACTTAAAACAATTTTTTGCTTTCTTGCTCTTCCTATAATAGAGATATTAAGCTTTTGTTCTAAATCTTTTGCTTCATCTTCCCACTTTGTATCAAGCTTTTTGTGATAAATCATAGTTACCAAAACTTCACCACTTTTCCCACTTAAAAACTCAATTGAAAAAAGTTTATTTTTTAGGGTAGTAGAACCATTTATATACTCCATTAATGGCTCAATCAAACTTTCAATAGCTTCTATAACCTTTGGGCAATTATCAATTATAGTAATACCATTTTTTTCTAAATTACTCATTGCCAAATGGCATTTACTATCAATATGCCATACTTTAAACTCAGCTCTAGCTCTATGATTTGCTCTTGGTGAGTCAAATAGTTCTATTTCATCTTTATAGTATGGCTCTAGCATTTGCATTAATTTATCTCTTTTTTTTATTAGAGCCTCATTATAATCATATTCATAAAAATTACAAGCTCCACACTCTCCAAAATATTTACAATTCACCTAAAATCCTATTTAATTTGTTATAATTTCATTTGATATTCTACCCAAAGGATTATAAATGTCTCTATCAATTGTTATTTTAGCTGCTGGAAAAGGCACTAGAATGAAGTCAAATCTACCTAAAGTTCTTCATAACATATCTGGCAAACCAATGATATTTCATATCATAGATGAGTCAAAGAAATTAAGCGATGATATTACAGTTATTCTATCTCACAAATTTGATTTAGTCAAAAGTGAAATCTTAAAAGAGTATCCAAATATAAATATTATTAAACAAGATTTAGAAAATTTTCCAGGAACAGGAGGAGCCCTAAAAGGCTTAAAATATAATGGAGAAAGAGTATTAGTTTTAAATGGTGATATGCCACTAATTAAAGCTAATACACTAGAAAAATTAAATAATAGCACTGCAGATATTGCTATGACTATTTTAGAGCTTGATAACCCAAGTGGGTATGGAAGAGTGGTTATTGAAAATGGCTTTGCAAAAGAGATTATTGAAGAGAAAGATTGCAATGAATCCCAAAAAAAGATTAAAAGTGTAAATGCTGGGGTATATAGCTTCAAAAAAGAGATTTTAGAAGAGTTTGTGCCCAAAATTGATAATCAAAATGCCCAAAAAGAGTATTACCTTACAGATATTATCAAAATGGCTGTTGAAGCTGGTAAAAAGATAGAGCCAATTGTAGTAGATGAAGATGAATTTATGGGTGTTAATTCTAAATATCATCTCTCAATAGCTCAAGAGATTATGCAAAATAGAATAAAAAAAGAGTTAATGGAAAGTGGAGTTACTATGAGAAATCCAAGCTCTATATATATTGATTGTAGAGCAAAGTTTGAAGGTGAATGCTTTCTTGAAGATGGAGTTATAATAGAAGGTGAATGTTTGATAGAAAATTCAACTATTCGAGCATACTCAATTGTAGAAGATAGCCATATTAAAGATAGCTCTATTGGACCATTAGCCCATATTCGTCCACAATCTAATATTCAAAAGAGCCATATTGGTAACTTTGTTGAGGTTAAAAAGAGTAACCTATATGATGTAAAAGCTGGTCATTTAAGCTATCTTGGTGATAGTCAGATTGATAGCGGAACTAATATTGGAGCTGGAGTAATTACTTGCAATTATGATGGAAAAGCTAAATATAAGACAACTATTGGTAAAAATGTATTTGTTGGGAGTGATTCTCAACTTGTAGCTCCTGTTACTATTGAAGATAATAGTATAATAGCAGCAGGTAGCACAATTACGCAAGATGTTCCAAGTGGAGCATTAGCAATAAGTAGAATTAAGCAAAAAATAATTGATGGCTTTTTTTATAAATTTTTTGATAAAAAGCAATAAAAAGGAATATATTGAATTTAGTAGATTTAAGTAAAAAAAGAATTTTAGTAGGAGTAAGCGGCTCTATTGCTATATATAAAGCTTGTGAATTGGTTAGATTATTTGTCAAAAGTGGTGCTGATGTAAGGGTGGTTATGAGTAATGGTGCAAAAAAATTTATATCCCCTCTTACATTTGAAGCACTTACAAGAAACAAAGTATTAACAGATGAAAATGAAGATTGGTCAAGTGAGTTAAATCATATAGATTATCCCCAAAAAAGTGATGCTTTTGTAATTGCTCCTGCAACTGCAAATACAATAAATAAAATATCAAAAGGAATAGCAGATAATATATTAACTCAATGTGCTCTAGCCTATGATAAAAATTTAATTATTGCTCCAGCAGCCAATACAAAAATGTTAAATAGCCACTATACTCAAGGCTCTCTTAAAATGCTAAGAGTAAATGATGTTAATATTGTATCAACAGTTGAAAAAGAGTTAGCTTGTGGATATGAAGGAGATGGTGCATTAGCAGATATAAAAGATATATATTATACTACAGCAAAAGAGTTATTAAAAGATGATTTTTGGAGTGATAGAAGAGTAGTAGTTACTGGTGGAGGCACGAAAGAGGCTATAGATGAAGTTAGATTTATTGGAAATCACTCTAGTGGGAAAATGGCAAATGCACTCTCTCTTGCTCTTTATCTAAAAGGTGCGGATGTATGTTTAATTACTACAAAAAAAGATGACTCTATGCCAAAAGATATATATACATTAGAGGTTGAAGATGCTAATGAGATGTTAGAATATACTCAAGATGCTATAAGAGTTGCTAAAAAAGGTGTAATGAGTAAAGCTAGTTTAAACAATCCAGATGCAATAGGTATGATACAAAAAAGACCTTATTTATTTATGGCTGCTGCAGTTGCTGATTATAGGGTCAAATTCCCACAAGATGGCAAACTCAAAAAGAGTATGCTAGGAAAAGAGTGGAGTTTGGAATTAATAGAGAATGTCGATATTCTTAAAAGTTTAAGAAAAGATGGTATAATAACAGTCGGTTTTAAAGCAGAAAAAGATGAAAAAAGTGCATTAGATAATGCAAAAGAGATGCTAGAAAAAAAGAGTATTGATGCAGTTTGCCTAAACATTTTAGGCGAACAGAATAATTTTGGGAGTAATTTAAATAAAGTTACTTGCATATCAAAAGATAAAATAAAAGAGATTGAACTTAAACCAAAGTTAGATGTAGCATTTGATATTTTAGAATTTACTAAAGAGTTGGAGTAATATTTGAACAATAGATTAAAACATCTTGCCATTATTATGGATGGTAATGGTAGATGGGCTAAACAAAGAGGTTTACCAAGAGTTAAAGGTCATGAAAAAGGTGCTGAAGTTGTAAGAGAAATTACAACATTTTGTGCCAATAGTGATGAGATTGAGACTCTAACTCTATATGCATTTAGCACTGAAAATTGGAAACGCCCAAAAATGGAAGTTGATTTTTTAATGAAGCTTCTAGATAAATATCTAAAAAAAGAGTTACCAATATATCAAAAAGAGGGTGTAAAATTTGATACAATTGGAAATCTAGAGCCTTTTTCACAAAAGCTTAAAGAGACAATATCTTATACAAAAGAAGCAACCAAAAATAATAAAAAGCTAACTCAAATTTTAGCTTTAAATTATGGAGCTCAAGATGAGTTATTAAGAGCTATTAATAAAGTTTGCAAAAATAATGATGAAATTACAAAAGATAATTTACAAGAGGCTCTTGATACTCCATATAGTGATATTGATTTACTCATTAGAACAAGTGGAGAACAAAGATTATCAAATTTTTTACTTTGGCAAATTGCATATGCAGAGCTATTTTTTACCAATACACTTTGGCCTGATTTTAACTCCGATGAGTTAAACAATATTATAAAAAATTTTAAAAAAAGAGAGAGGAAGTTTGGTGGAATATAATATTTTAGTAGCAGTTTTTATATTTTTGTTTGGAATTAGTGTAGGTTCATTTTTGAATGTTTTGATATATAGAATACCTAAAAATATGAATATATCTTATCCTCCTTCAGCTTGTCCTAAATGTGGAAATAAATTAAAATGGTATCACAATATTCCAATTTTCGCATGGCTATTTTTAAAAGGCAAATGTGGATTTTGCAAAGAGCCAATATCAGCTAGATATCCTTTAGTTGAACTTATGAATGGAGTTATTTGGGTAGCTCTATTTTTTAAGCTTGGATTAGTTTGGTATCTACCTTTTGTTATGCTTAGCTTTAGTATGCTTTTGGCCCTAACTATGATTGATTTTGAATATTATGCAGTTCCAGATAATTTAAATATAGCAGCACTAATCTTTGCTCTTATTTCTCCTAGATTTCCATACAACCTTTTAGATGCAATATATGCAGCTGCTGGATTTTATATACTAGGGTTTTTAGTTAGTAAATTAGCCAAAAAAGAGGCTTTAGGAGAAGCTGATATTATTGTAGCTGCTACTATGGCTGCACTTTTAGGCTATCCAGCCTTCTTTATAGCTATGTTTATATCAGCTCTTTTGGCTCTAATCCCATCACTTTTTGCAAAAGATACTATGGTTCCATTTGTTCCATTTTTAACAATGGCTACGCTAATTACATATCTAAATAAAGAGTGGCTCCTAAAAACCTTAGAGGTTTTAATGTATGGATAGATTAAAAGCTTATATCTTAAGCAATTTTACAAAAAGTTTTATTACTCTTTTTGTTCCCTTTTTTATTATAATGTCTCTAATTTATATTATAAATATCTCAAAACTCTCATCTAAAATGGTAATAACATCTAAAGATTTTATGATTTTATATACCTATGTCTTACCTGATATAATTTTTGTTACTTTGCCACTAGCTTTTTTAGGGGCAATTATAAATATGTTATCAAATCTATCAGAAAATAATGAACTAATAGCAATTTTTTCAATTGGTTATACACCTAAAAAAATTCTCTCTTATTTAATTATATTAACAATTTTATTTACATTAATTGTATCTACACTATCACTATTTATTACACCATATACAACTCAAAAAATGCAAAATTATAGAAATAGATTAATTTATGAATCAAACCTCAAAGTCCTTCCTAAGAAGCTAAGTCAAAGTTTTGGAAATCATCATATATTTATTGATGAAAATAAAAATGGAAAATTCAAAAATATTACAATGTTTACAAAACAAGGCAACAACTCACAAATACTTTTAGCAAAGAGTGGTTTTATAAAAAATGATTTAAATAGTAGCAGTTACCTAAATCTAAATAATGGTCTTTTATATAGATATAAAAAAGATGGATTTACAATAATTGATTATAAAAATCTTAAGCTTTTTAACAACTCAAAATATCTATCAAATAAAATTTTAGATACAAAAGATTACTGGCTAAAACATAAAGGAAAATTATATTATTATATACTAATCTCATTAAGCCCAATATTGCTACTTCTATTTTACTTCTCTTTAGCAATATTTAACCCAAGATATCAAAGGAATAAAGCCTCAATATCAATAATTATCTCAATATTAATGATTTATATTCCAGCTATAATAGCTAGAAAAATAGATAATATCTATACACTTACAGCAATAATTATATTTTGGATAACAATATCTATATTTCTTTTTTATAAAAATATTTTAAAGAGATATTAAAATGAGGGTTAAAGCAACTATTGCTTATGATGGCTCAAAGTTTTCTGGTTTTCAAAAGCAAAAAAAAACCAAAAATACTGTAAGCGAAACTATTGAAAATGCCCTTAAAAGTTTAGGTATAGATACAAAAATAGTAGGAAGTGGAAGAACAGATAGAGGTGTTCATGCAAACAATCAAGTTATCCATTTTGACCTACCTATATATTGGCAAAATAAATCTTTGCAAGAGCTAAAATATAGATTAAATCAAAAATTAAAATATATACAATTTAAATATTTAAAAAAGACAAATATCAACTTTCACGCCCAATACTCTGCTAAAATTAGAGTTTATAGATACTTGATAAAAGAAAATATAAGTGTATTTGAGCAAGATTATATAAGTCAATATGAAATAAAAGATGTAAATCTTTTCAAACAAGCTCTAAACTTATATATTGGCAAACACAATTTCAAAAATTTTAAAAAAGAGGGTTCTTATACTTCATCAGATATTCGAGAAATTTACAAAATTGAAATTATTAAAATAAAAAATTTATATGCTATATATTTCTTTGCAAATGGTTATTTAAGAAGCCAAATTAGAATGATGATAGAGGGTGCACTCAAAGTCTCTAATAATCAAATTACACTATCTGAGCTAGAAGAACAGCTTAATTTAAAAAATATATATTTTAGAACTCTAGCAACACCACAAGGCTTATATCTAAATAAAATATTCTATTAAAATTATTTTGCTCTATCTAACCAAAAATTAGCTTCATCTTTTTTACCCTGCTTTTGTAAGATGTGAGCTAAATTTAATCTTGCTTTTTTATTTCCATTAATTGCTGCCTCTTTATACCATTTAATAGCATTATCTAAATCATTTTTTTGCTGATA
>CAYPVY010000004.1:1557-23107 GCA_964414305.1 uncultured Nitratifractor sp. | reverse complement strand
TTATCAATCATAATTTTACTTATCTATATTGATTTATCCAAGATATCATCTCATCCTGGCTCATACCACCCTCTTTTGTATCAACTCTTACACCATCTTTATATAGCAGTAGTGATGGATATCCATATTGTATTCCAAATGTTGTAAATGGGTCATCTACTTTATCTCCATTAACTTCATAAAACTTGACAAAACTTGACAACTTATACTTGACACTATTATATATTGGCTTAAATACCGAGCAGTTCCCACACCAAGGAGCCCATACCTCAACTACAACTAATCCTTTTTGGTTGACAACTTTGTTAAATTGATTGACACTAATAGCTTTTGCATTTAAAATAATTGCAGATAGTGAAGATAGCAATAAAATATTTAAAAAACTCTTCATAAATTTATCCTTTTTAAGAAAATTATACAATATAATGATAAAAAATTTGTGTAGTTTTTAAAGTAGGGTAGAAAAAGTATAAAAATAGTGGGTTTTAACCCACATATTTAATTATTCATTTTTTCAACAGCATCAAGCATCTTAATTCCAGACTCATTTACACTATTTTTGCCTAGATATTTTGCTTCTCTTGCTGCAATATATGCCTTATTAAATACTGAAGGCTCTAATCCACTCCTTTTTATAGCCTCTTTTATATTTTTTGGTAATATTCTAATCTTTTTCTCTTTTACATACATACTTCCAACATCAGCAATTGCTTTTACAACTCTATATATTGTTGGATTTATTGGAGCACCAAAACCACTTGGAACACCACTCATTGCATCATCCATCTCTTTACCATACTCTGTTTCAATTATATGACCATCTGCTAAAATCTCTATAAATCCTCTAGCTTCTAATTTATCTAAAGCTTCATAGATTCTAACTTTCTCTTCTTCATCTTTTTGGCTTAATACATCTTTGCAACTAATTCCTCTATCTGGAATCATTTTGAATATCTCCATCTCCCACTTTGTCATATATGGAAGTTTCTTACCATTTGCTAACTCTTCATATAAAAGTCCAGATTTTGATGCTTCAAAATTTCCTAAAACTCTCTCTTCTCTTGCACTTATAATCCACTCTCTATTTGGAACACTATATTCTCTATTTGCACCGCTTAATGTTTTAACACTCCAAGAGTGTATAGCTCTCTCATCACTTTGATCTTCTATTACTTTTTTCCCACTATCAGTTACAAAATATACAGCTTTACCATTATCACTGATTCCCTCTTTTATTAAATCAAATGCCTCAAGTGCATATAGATACTCTTTTATATCAAAGTTGTCATCAAACCACTTTTGCATATCTTTTGCATCTGCAAATTTTTTAGCAATTTCTTGCTTTTTCTTTGGCATCTCATCTAATCTTCTACCATATTTTTCAATTAATTTTTTATATTCAGCTACTTTTCTATCCACTAGCTCTCTTTTTATCTCTTCTAGCGTTGGAACCTCTTCTGGATTGCTAGATGTTTTCTCATCCCAAATTTTTTGAATTGTTTTTAGAGTTTCAACTTCTTCTTTTGATATTGCAAAAGATTTTAATCTCTCATCAATATCACAATTTAAGAGTCTATAAACCTCAAGTGCCAACTCTCCACCTTTAGTTAATTTATCTGTATCTTCTATATATCCTAAAGTCTCAAGCTCAATTAATCTATCTAGTTCTAACTCTTCTCCATCAGCTACAGCTGCAATATTTTCTAAAATAGATATATCTAACACTGATCCTTCATTTAAATAACCAGCATATTTAAGTGTCTCTTTGATAGCTTGACCAATTCCGCTAAAAGTATAAAAATCTCCATTTGGAATAGAGTATGCTATTATTCTCATAGCCTCTAGTAAATCTTTGTTATTGCCTTCAATTGGTAAATAGTGAGCATCAGTTGGACCCATAGGCGATTTTCTAATATATTCAGCCAATTTTGCATCAATAACAATTTCAGGTTTAACTATTTTATAAGCTTCATAAATATCTTTTGCCTCATTTGTTAGCTCTTTCTTATCATTTGCAAAAGCTCTTTTTTTAAGAGCTTCATATGAAATATCTGTAACTTTATCTTTATTTAATTTAGCTGCTGCAATCATTGCTATTATCTCAGAGCTAATCCATTTAAAATCATCTTCCCATTCTATACTATCTTTAACCCTATCTAATATCTCAGCAACTATTGCACCACCATAAGTTAATTCTATCTTAGCTGGAATTGGAAATCTAACTAATCCACCAAGATTTAACTCTTCAATTGTATTATTATTTAATTTATCAATATTTATTGTCTTATCATCGCTTCTATGTAGAGCCAAAAGTATATCTGCACCTTCTTTTTTAATTACCATATCTTCATCCTTTGTTAATTTTTGTGAAATTTTATAGAACTTTTTTAATATTTTTTGCAACATAGATTGCATTTTGATTTAATCTCTAAATATGTTATAATTTCTATAAAAAAAGGGGTAAAATGTCAAAAAAAGAGTTAAGTAGTGAACAACATACCTTATACTCAGAAGTAGTAGAAGAGAAAAAGAAACTGATAGACAAATCAAAAAATCTATATGAGATAACTCCAAAACATACTAAATATCGTATATTTATTGGTAGATTTTTTGAGTTAAAAAGAGGGCTTCACTCTGTATTTAATGAGCTTAAAAATGCAAAAGAGCATGATAGATTAGAGTTGATTATAGACTCAAATGGTGGTTTTGTAAATGAAGGAATGCAATTTTTTAACATAATTATAGAAAAATTTCCAAATAGAACAACTGCTTATTTAGATAATCATGGATACAGTATGGGAGCACTACTTTTTTGTATGGCAAATAAAAGAGTTATCTACCCTTATTCTGATATTATGTTTCATAATTACTCTGGTGGAGCAATTGGTAAGGGAGGAGAGATTAAGAGTAGGGTAAAACATAGGGATAAACTTCTTAGAAAATTTTTTTATGATATTGTAGTAGAGCAAGGCTTTTTGACAAAGTCAGAGTTTGAGAAGATGTTAATAGGTCAAGATTATTGGATGGATGCAAAACAGATGTGTAAAAGAGGAATAGCAACTCATGTTGTAGTTGATGGAAAAGAGATTGAAGCAAGTGAGTTTTTAAAATTACTCAAAAAAAGAAAAAAATCTTAATCAGATATACTTTTAATAACAATTAAAGTTGCAAAGATTAAAAATATCATTACCCCAAAAAACTTTTGATAGTATCTATTGTTTATCATAGTTGATACTATCTCTCCAGCAAGTGCAGTAAATATCAAAAAAGCATACAAAGTAAATAGTAACATAATAATATTTTGTGGAGGATTTATAGGTTTTTGCTCAATAAATATAAAGTTTGTAAGCCCAACTATAATAATCCATAAATATAAAATTGTGCTAAAAAATGCCATCCAAAATAGGAATTGAACCTTTGGACTCCTTTTTTGCATCAATAATCCTTTTTATGAGCTAGATATAATTATATCCTAAAAGCTCTCATTAACAAAATTTTGATAAAATTGCTAAAAAAAGGATATAAATAGTATGAGTGTTCCAGAAGATATTGGTTGCAATAATGATAAGTGTATAAAGGCTATGGAGTGTCGAAGAACTCTAATTTATAAGAATAAAAGTGCTAGAGAGGTTAAAAGTTTTGGTGGCACACCAACAAAAGGTTGTGGCAAGTTTATACCTCTAAGAGATGGCGAAAAGATAGAAGAGTAGCTATGGATTTCTCTTCATTAGAAACTTGGGGTTATTTGGCTATTGCTTTTTTTAGTTTTGGAGGCTCTTTTGTAATTGTAGCTGCTGCTGGTGTTTTTGCATATTTAGGCAAAATTGATTTAGTTTATGCCTTAGCAATAGCAGCTTTTTTCAACTTTTTGGGTGATAACTTTTTATTTTATCTTGGAAGATATCAAAAAAAAGATGTTCAAAAATATCTTAAAAAATATAGAAGAAAACTTGCTATTACAATAGTTCTTATGCGTAAATATGGAACAATAGCAATATTTATACAAAAATTTATATATGGGGTTAAGACATTAATTCCAATTGTTATGGGGCTTGGAAAATATGATTTTAAAAAATTTATTATATATAATGCTTTTGCTTCTATAATTTTTGTTTGTGTTATAGGGCTTAGTGCATACTATTTTAGTGATGTTATTATATCGCTATTTAATCATATTAAACAAAGACCATATTTAGCACCACTTCTTTTGATAATAATAGCAACAATTTTTTGGCAATATCTAAAAAGAGTGGAATCAAAGGGTAAAAAGCGTTGAGGTTTAATTACTCTCTTTGATGATAGGAAGCTCTTTTTTAGCTCTACCGCTAAGTTCTCCAACCCTTTGTATTTTACTATATAAGCTTCCTTGCCCTGTGCTTAATTTTAGTTTAGCCCCCTCCCAAGAATCATAAGCTTGTTTTAATCTAGCCTCAATTTTATTGAAATCTTCTAAAAATAGTGCAAATTTATAATGCAAACTTCCAGCCTCTTTGGCAAGTTGTTCCATATTTTTATCGTGGTTTGATAATCTCCATATTGTAGCTATACTTTTTAGTGTGGCAAATAGTGTAGTTGGAGTTACTATACTAACTCCTCTTTGCATAGCATACTCTAGTAGGGTATTATCTTGTTCAAGTGCTATACTAAATGCTGCTTCTATTGGAATAAACATTAGAGTAAACTCAGGAGTTAGCATATTTTCCATTAGATGATATCTCTTTTGAGCTAGAGTATCAATATGTCGCTTTATACTTAGTAGAAGTTTAGTTTTTGCCAACTTTTTACTCTGTTCATCTTTTGCTTTTATTACACCTATATAATTACTAAGAGATACTTTTGAATCTATTATTAAATGCTTACCTTCTGGAAGATAGATTACAACATCTGCTCTAAAACTTTTATTATTATCTTTTAATTCAACCTCTCTTTTATACTCTATATCCTTTCTTAATCCACTAGCTTCTAATGCTCTTTCTAAGATTAGCTCTCCCCAATTGCCTTGTATTTTATTGCTATTTTTTAGGGCATCTGCTAACTCTTTAGCCTCTTTTGATAGATTTTGGTTTAACTCTTTTAATTGAGTAAGCTCACCTCTTAACATATTAATAGAGCTATTTTGATGATTATGTATCTTATTTATTGTATCTTTAAACTCTTTTAACTCCTTATCAAAAGGCTCTAATATTGTTTTTATTTGCTCTTTTGAGTTTTTTTGAAGATTCTCTTGCGATTTTTGTAAAAGCTCATTTGAGAGATTTTTAAATTCACTACTCATTTGTTCTTTTAGGTTTTTTATTAACTCCTCTTTCTCTTTTAGTGAATCATTTAGTGCATTTAATCTCTCTTTCATAGCATTGAACTCTTCAATTTTTTCTCTATATTCACTATTTATTTTTTGTAACTCTTTTAGCTCTTCTTCAAGCTTAGAGTTTTTACCTAAGAGTTGATTATATTCTCTTTCAACCTCTTTTAATCTATCAATCTCTAAACTATTTTTACTTAAGATTTCATTTTTGGCTTTTATCTCTTTGTTATTATCTCTTAATTTGATAGCTTCTTTACTAAGCTCTCTTAATCTATCTTTTAACTTTTGATTTTCAATATAAAACCTAAAAATGGTAATAAATATAAATATAAGTAGTAGTATTAAAATTATTAATTCACTCATTTTTTAACCTAAAATTTGAAATTTTATACAATTTTATTACATATTTTAGCTATAATTATTTAAACTTTTAAATGGAGTGATAAAATGAGCTTATTTAATATAATTATTTTACTTTTAATTATAGGTGCTATCTATATGGTGATGGCTTATAATAATTTAGTTGGTTTAAGGCAAAGATTATTGTCTGCTTGGAGTGATATTGAGGTTCAATTAAAGAAAAGATATAATCTAATTCCAGCTTTAATTGATACAATCAAAGGTTATACTAAACATGAGAGCCAAACATTAGAAAATGTAATAAAGGCTAGAAATATGGCACTAAATGCACATAATGCAAAAGAGGCAAGTGAGGCTGAAGCAATGTATAAGAGTGCAGTGAGTGGACTTTTTGGCTTGAGTGAAGCTTATCCAGAACTAAAAGCAAATGAAAATTTTATAAATCTTCAAAATCAGCTTCAAGCAATTGAGAGTGATATTGAGAGTGCAAGAAGATATTATAATGCAGTTGTTAGAGATTATAATTCAAAGATAGAATCTTTCCCAGACCTTTTTATTGCTAGACAATTTAATTTTACGCCATATGAATATTTTGAGGTAGATGAAGCAATTGAAAAAGATGTTTATTCGATGCCAAAGGTAGAATTCTAAAATGAGATATATTTTTCTACTTTTATTTTTAATATTTTCTTTAAATGCAGAGAAGATAGATTTATATGATACAAAAGTAGTTGTAAATTCAAATAAATATGTAAATGTTCAAGAGATAATCAATTATGATTTTGGGGACCTTATGCGTCATGGAATATATAGAGATATTCCAAAAAATGATTTAAAGATAAAAAATTTAAAAGTTTTGCTAAATGGTAGAAATGTTGAGTTTAAATTAATAAACAATAAAAAATTTTGGCGTATAAGAATAGGTAGCCCAAACTCTTATGTAACTAGTAAGGTAAGATATACTTTAACTTATAATCTTGAAGGGGTTGTTGTAAGAAATAAAGGTGATAAAAACTTTATTGCTTATGATATGGTAGGAACAGGTTGGAAGGTTCCAATTAAAAAGGTTCATGGGATATTATATTTGCCAAAAGTCTTGCAAGGTAAAGTAGAAGCTACGGCATATAGTGGAGAATTTGGCTCTACAAATGAAATAAAACTTATTAATAAAGGTGCATTTTTAGAAGTTTTTGCTAAAAATTTATTCCCTCATGAGGGAGTTACTATATATGCCCAGTTTGATAAATCTCTACTAAAAGAGAGTGAAAAGCCAAGCGATGAGTATTATAAAAAACCTATATTTTATATATTTTTAATTCCGCTACTTGCAATATTTTATTATATAGCTAAAAAGTTTAATGTATTTGAGTCATTAGGCTCAATAGCACCCAAATATAGACCAATTCCAGACTTAACAATACTAGAAGCTGGACTTATAAAAGATAATTTTGTCGATTTCAAAGAGATAAAACCAGCAATTTTGGAATTAGCAAATTTAGGTTATATAAAAATTTCTAAAGATTCAGATGGCTTATATCTACAAAAATTAAAAGATGCTAATGATAGTTTAAGTGCATCTCAAAGAATGCTATTAGATGAAATATTTAGTAACGATACAACAATTAGTGCAGACCAACTTAAAATAAATAATTCAACATTTGAAAATATAAGAGATATAGTTCACCAATCTTTAGTTGATAAAGGCTATGTAAGAAAATCTATCAAATCTGCTAGAGATGCTTTAAGTTTTGGATTATTTGGTATTGGAGCTCTATTTATTGGAGGATTTTCATATTTTGTTTTAAAAGATACTGGAATTGACTCAATAGTGCCTATTGCAGTATCTATAATCTTTATTGCCGTTGGTGTAATCAATTTTGTTTCATCTATTAAAAAAGGTGAGTTTGGAGCAATATTTTTTAATTTAATATGGATAGCTTTTTCATCAATTTTTCTAATTTCTGTAGTTAATTCAAAAGGTTTTATTATATCTTTACTTTTGATGCTGTTAATTATAATTATTGGTTCATATTTTATATATAGAAGAGCAAATACATTTACACTTAAGGGTCAGTTAGCAAAACGACATCTGTTTGGATTAAGAGAGTTTATAGATAGAGCAAATAAAGATAAGATAAAATTTTTCTTGCAACAAGACCCAAAATATCTTGATAGGATGCTTCCATATGCACTTTTATTTGGCTTAAATTCTCACTGGCTACATCTATATAAATATTTAGATACTCCTCTTCCTACTTGGTATGATGGAGATTTTGATACTTTTGTAGATTTGGATTTTAATCCAATAGAGTATTCTCCATCAAATTTTGATGGTATTGGCTCTTCTCCATCTATAGATATTGGGGACTTTGGAAGTTTTGGTGGATTTAGTGGTGGAGGAATTGGAGGTGGAGGAGGTGGTAGCTGGTAGGCTACCAATTTAGATATGGAGTTTCTTTTCTTCTTGCCATTAATTTTGCTATTTATTCATTATAGTTTAAAATTTAACATATTTTTAAAACTTGGCTCAATACCTATCTCATATAAAGCTCCTAAAAATTTAGATATTTTAGAAGTTGCACTACTTAAAGATAATTTTTTTCATTTTGGAGAAATTAAACCAGCAATTTTGGAGTTTATAAACTTAGGCTTAATCAAATTAAAATATGATGGAAAAGGATATCTTCTAAAAAGAGTAGAAAATAGCTCTATAAGACTTCAAAATCATCAGCTGCTATTTTTGCACTCTATTTTTAAAAATGCCAATTATGTTCCAGTAGATGCCATTAGAATTAGAAGTTATCATCATAGGTATATAGAAGAGGCAATTTGTAATTCACTTATTAAAAAAGGATTATATTATGCAAGTTTAAAATATCTTCAATCTCATCTTTTAATATCTGTTATCTTTTATTATATTATTACAACATCTTTGTTTTTAATCTACTCATTATATAAATATAATATTGAGATTAATACTTACTCTTTTTTTCCTATTATTGCATTAGTTTTTATTGGGTATAGGCTAATATACTATATTAAAACTAATGATAAATCCTATATTTATATGCCAATATTGCTATTTATAATTTCTATTATATCTATTCTTTACTACTTTGATGATTTAAATTTCTATCTTTATATGCTTTTGCTACTTTTTGTCTCTATTTTTGTTGGAGCTTTTTTATATCATAGAGTTACACCTTTGACAAGAGAGGGAATAGAGGCAAAAAGAGAGATTTGTGGTCTAAAAGAGTTTATAAAAAGAGCAAATATCGATAAAATAGATATGCTTCAAAAAGAGAATAAAGATTATTTAAATAGACTTTTACCTTATGCAACATTGTTTGGCTTGAGTGAGCATTGGTTAAATATATCTAAAGCTGTAGAGACACTTAACGCTAATTTTGATGACTTATTAGATGATTTTTTAAAATATAATTTAAAAAATAATATATAAAAAATAATTTATAAGTAAAATTAGAAATTTTAATAAAAAATTATTGTATAATAACTAAATTAATTTTATTAAGGAGTTAAAATGGTTAAAAAAGCAATACTAGCTTTTATGCTTGTTGTGTCAATAAATTTTGTATATGCAGAGTCAAATAAAACTGCTTCTACAAACAAAAATGAGATTTCAAAAGATAGATTAGATGCTGCTTATAAGCTATTAAATGAGATGAATTTAAAAAAAGTTTATGAAAATGCTGTAAATAATTCTACTCTTAGACTTGTAAAATCAAATAAAAATTTTAAATCTATTGAAGATAAAATTAGAAATTTTTACAAAAAATATATTGGTTGGGACTCTGTAAAAGAGGATTTAGCTAAACTCTATGCAAAATATTATAATAAAAAAGAGTTAGAAGATATAACAAACTTTTATAAAACAAAAACTGGTAAGAAGGTTTTAGCTACAATGGGTAGAGTTGCGTATGAAGGTCAGCTTATTACTCAACAAAGATTAAGACCACATCTAAATGAATTAAAGAAAATTTTAGATGATGCAATGTTTAAAAATGCAAAAAAAGAAGATAACAATACTAGCAAAAAAGAGGAGAATAAAAAGTAACTCCTCTTATAAAAGTAAATAAAACTTCTCCTTAACTCTTTTTTGATATACTTAATTAAAATTACTAGAGGTATCGATATTTATGAGCTATTTTGCAAAACGAATAATTCCATGTTTAGATGTTGATAATGGTAGAGTTGTAAAGGGTGTTAATTTTGTAGGATTAAGAGATGCTGGAGATCCAGTAGAAGTTGCAAAAAGATATAATGATGAGGGTGCAGATGAAATCACATTTCTAGATATTACAGCAACTCATCAAGAGAGAAAAACAATTGTTGATATTGTCAAAGAGGTAGCAAAAGAGGTTTTTATTCCTTTAACTGTTGGAGGAGGGATTAGAGAACTTGATGATATTTACAATCTGCTAGATGTTGGATGTGATAAGGTTAGCATAAATTCTGCTGCTATAAAAAGACCAGATTTTATAAATGAGAGTGCTAAAAGATTTGGTAGTCAATGTATTGTTGTAGCAATTGATGCAAAAAGAGTAGGAGATAGTTGGCACATCTTTACCCATGGCGGAAGAAAGGATACAGGTATTGATGCAATTAAGTGGGCAAAAGAGGCTTATAATAGAGGTGCAGGGGAATTATTGGTAACTAGTATGGATGCTGATGGAACTAAAGCTGGATTTGATAATGAGCTTAATGCTAAAATTGCTGATGTTGCAAAAATTCCAATTATTGCAAGTGGTGGTGCAGGTAAGATGGAGCATATCAAAGATGCTTTTATTAAGGGTAATGTAGATGCAGCTTTGGCAGCTTCTATTTTTCACTTTAGAGAGATAGATATTTTAGACTTAAAAGATTATCTAAAAGAGCAAGGTATTGCTGTAAGGATTTAATATGTTAGTTTGTGCAGGTGATATTGAGCAAATTAAAGGTGCAATACCAATTGGAGTAGGGCTTATTAATAGTGCTATTAATTTAACTAGACTTTGCATAATGAATCCTCCAGAGTTTATTCTCTTTGTTGGCACTGCAGGTAGTTATGGAAAATATAATATTTTTGATATTGTTCATAGTAAAGCAGCTTCTAATATAGAACATGCATTTTTTAATAAAAGTGCTTATACACCAATTGATAATTTGATTGTAGCAGATGATATATCAAATAAAAATAAGAATGATACTATAAATAAAATTAGTAAAAATGTTTCACATGAAACAATAGTAAACTCATCAAACTATATTACAACATCTAAGGATATATCAAATTTAGCTCTAAAGATTGGATTATCATTGGAGAATATGGAATTTTATTCTATATTAAGTGTGGCTAAAGAGTTTGAAATACCAGTTGGAGGAGTCTTTGTAGTTACAAATTTTTGTAATGAAAATGCTCATAGAGATTTTGAGAATAATCATAAAAAAGCAATTAAATTATTAGAAGAGTATATTCAAAATAGGGTATCAAGATGAAAAAACATATATTAAACTACACAAAAGAAGAATTAGAAAAAGAGATTAATCCTAAATTTAGAGTAAAGCAGATATTTTCTTGGGTATATCACAAAAGAGTAAAAAGTTTTCATGAAATGAAAAATATTCCAAAAGATTTAAGAAGTAAACTTGACAAAGAGTTTACAATATATAAAAGTGAAATTGTTTCAAAACAAGTAAGCAAAGATGGCTCTATTAAATATCTTTTTAAATTATTTGACAACCATACAATTGAGACTGTTTTATTAAAAATGAAAGATAAAGAATATAATGATGATGGGAGTATTAAACATCTTGAAAAGTATACAATATGTGTATCTAGTCAAGTTGGTTGTAAAGTTGGATGTGCTTTTTGTTTGACAGCAAAAGGAGGTTTTATAAGAGATTTAAGTGCTGGAGAAATTGTTGAACAAGTTTTACAAATATATAATGACAATAATCTAGAAGCAAATAGAAGAGTAAATATTGTATATATGGGTATGGGTGAACCATTAGATAATTTAGATAATTTAGCAAAAGCAATTAAGATTTTTAGTGATTTAGATGCATTATCTATCTCACCACATAGGCAAACTGTATCCACATCAGGGCTTAGCACAAAGATAGATAAATTAGCTAAATTAGATTTGGGTATTAATTTAGCAATATCTCTTCATGCAGTTGATGATGAACTTAGAGAAAAATTAATGCCAATAAATAAAGCATATAATATCTCTTCTATTATGGATGCTGTTAGAAGATTTCCAGTAAATTTAAGAAAAAAAGTTATGTTTGAATATCTAATTATCAAAGATATAAATGATGATTTAGAGAGTGCTAAAAAGCTTGTAAAATTATTAAATGGTATTCCATCAAAAGTTAATTTAATTTATTTTAATCCATATGAGGGAAGTCCATTTAAAAGACCAAGTGATGAAGATGTTAAGAGATTCCAAAAGTATCTTTTAGATAAAGGAGTTCTTTGCACAATAAGAGAATCTAAAGGATTAGATATTAGTGCGGCTTGTGGACAATTAAGAGAACAAAATTTAACCTTAGGAGCTTAAAATGACAACACTTGATGCAGTGCTTTATGGATTTGTAATAATTGTAGTGCTAGTTGGTATTATAGGTATAATTAGAGAGATAAGAAAATAGTGTTTCACATGAAACATTTATAGAGTTGTCTCTTTTTCAACTATATTTTTAAAATTAAATTTACTTTTTATTATATATCTATTTCTAAATTTAAAATCTAAACTATTAGCATGAAGCATTAATCTTTTTGCACCACAATATTTAATTCTATCCTCTTTGCTTAATCTCTCTTCTAAATAGGCTTCAGATATATTAAAATTTACACCATAAAGAGGGTCTCCAAGTATTGGATGTTTCACATGAAACAAATGAATTCTTATTTGATGAGTTCTTCCAGTAAGGGGATAAATTTCAAGCAAGGAAGCATCTAAATCGCTTCTATAATATAACTTTTTAAATATAGTTTTTGCCCATTTGCCACCACTATTTATTTCAACTTTATGCTTTGAAGTAGAGTAATCGTCTCTTATTTTAATAGGCTCTTCTACTTCAAAATAATCTTTTGTATTGCCTCTAACCCAAGCTAAATAACTTTTTAAAATCTCTTTTTTCTCAAACATCCCTTTTAATTTTATTTCAGAATCTCTATTTGTAGATGCAATTACTAAACCAGAAGTTTCTTGATCAATTCTATGAACTCCATTTGCCTTTTCCCCTCCAAAAAATCTTATTTCATCTAAAAGAGAGTAGGGGGTTAATATTTTATTTGGATGAACTAATACTCCACTTGGCTTATCAAATATTATGAAATCTTTTGATTTAAAAATTGGATGCAAACCTTTTGATTTAGGTATAAATCTAAGAACTTTTATATTACCTTTTATCTTTTCATTTTTTTGATTAATTGTTTTATTATTACAAATTAATCTTCCTTTATCAATAATCTTTTGAGCCTCTCTCATCTCAATTGAGTATCTATCCATTAAAACTTTAAAAGCAAGAGTTTCTTTAATAACTTCAAACTCATCAAAAGCAAACGGCATATAAACCCTTTTTTAGTATAATAATACCTAAAAAAGATAAGGGTATAATATAATGGTAGAAAGATATGCTAGAGAAGAGATGAAAAATAAATGGACAATGCAAGCAAAATATCAAGCTTGGCTTGATGTAGAAAAAGCAGTTGTAAAAGCTTGGAATAAGCTTGGATTAATACCAGATGAAGATGCAAAAAAAATAGTAGAAAATGCAAAGTTTGATGTAGATAGAATTGATGAAATTGAAAAAGTTACAAGACACGATTTGATTGCTTTTACTACAAGTGTTGCTGAGAGTCTTGGAGAAGAGAGTAGATGGTTTCACTATGGAATGACAAGTTCTGATACTATTGATACTGCAGTTGCACTTCAGATGAGAGATTCATTAAAATTAATTATTGAAGATGTAAAGATGGTAATGGAATCTATCAAAGAAAGAGCATTTGAGCATAAGATGACTTTGATGGTGGGTAGAAGTCATGGAATTCATGGTGAGCCAATAACTTTTGGGTTGGTTTTGGCAATTTGGTATGATGAGATGAAAAGACATCTTAAAAACTTAGAAGAGACTCTAGAAGTAATTAGTGTTGGAAAAATTAGTGGAGCTATGGGTAACTTTGCTCATGCACCACTCGAGCTTGAAGAGTTAGCTTGTAAAGAGCTAGGTTTAAAACCAGCACCAGTTTCTAATCAAGTTATACAAAGAGATAGATATGCACGCTTAGCAACTGCACTTGCACTACTTGCTAGTAGTATTGAAAAGTTTGCTGTAGAAATAAGACATTTGCAAAGAACAGAAGTTTATGAGGCTGAAGAGTTTTTTGCAAAAGGTCAAAAGGGAAGTTCTGCAATGCCACATAAGAGAAATCCTATCCTTACAGAAAATATTACAGGACTTGCTAGAATTATTAGAGCTTATGCAACTCCAGCAATGGAGAATGTGGCTCTATGGCATCAAAGAGATATAAGTCATAGTTCAACAGAGAGATTTTGGCTACCAGATAGTTTTATAACTACAGATTTTATGTTGCATCGTTTTAATGGTGTAATTAGTAAATTAACAGTTATGCCAGAGAATATGATGAAAAATCTTAATTTAACTGGAGGTTTAGTCTTTAGTCAAAGAGTATTATTAGAGCTTCCAAAAGCAGGTGTAAGTCGTGAAGATGCTTATAAAATTGTCCAAAGAAATGCAATGAAAGTTTGGGAAGATTTACAACATGGAAAACCTGCACTTAATGAAAAAGGAGAGAGTCTATATTTGCAGTATCTATTAAGCGATGAAGAGCTAAGAAGCAAACTTAGTGAAGAGCAAATTAGAGAGTGTTTTAATTATGATTATTATACTAAAAATGTAGATAAGATTTTTGAGAGAGTATTTAAATAATTTTTTATTATAGTTAAGATAAAACTATTTTATAGTTAACTCTTTGGAGACTTATATTTTAATAGAATCTACATAAAAGGTGCTATCTTTTAAAATAAAGCGTTTTTTGTCTTTTTAAGGTTTAGGTATTAAAAATTTTTTTTAATGCCTTTAAATCTTAAATATAAGGAGGAGGATTTATGAATTATAGTGGTTTTATAAAAAAGATAGAGGATTTAAATACCTATAGAGATGATAATAAAATCCCTTTTGTTATTGATAATGTTAGAGTTGGTCAAATTTTAAAAGATAAGTTAGATATATTTTTAGATAGTGGAATTTTTGAATATGAAAGATATTTAAAGTTTAAAGATAAGTTTAATGATTTTGATAGTAGAACTAAAGCTTTAGATGATTTTGCTAAATATCTAAAAAAGATAGATTTTATATCAGATATTATGAATGAGCCTTATGCTATTAGAGCTTCAATTGATGAAGAACCAAAGGCTTTAGTAGATAGAACTTTATCTACACTATTTGGTTTGATAACCACTGGCGTTCATATAAATGGCTTAGTTAAAGATGGCAAATCGCTAAAAATGTGGATTGGGAGAAGATCTAGAAAAAAAGGTTTTGAAGGTGGTAAATTAGACCATATAGCAGCTGGAGGATTGCCTTATGGTATTAAACCTATAGAAAATGTTCAAAAAGAGTGTTATGAAGAGGCAAATATACCATTTGAGTTATCTTCTAATGCAATCCCTACAGGTATTGTTACTTATGCATATGAGTATAGTATGGGAGGAAATAGAGATTTTATATATACTTATGATTTATATCTTCCTCCATCATTTACCCCTAAATGCAATGATGAAGAGGTAGAAGAGTTTTATTTGATGGATATTGATGAGGTATTTGATTTGGTAGCAAATAGTGATAGTTTTAAGATAAATTGTAATTTAGTAATTATAGATTTTTTTCTAAGATATGGATATTTAAAACCTGGCAATAAAGGTTATTTAGAAATTGCAACATTATTAAAAAATGTATGTAATAAACCAGCTTATGGAGTTAGATATGATTAAAAAAATATTATTTTTAGTAACTTTTTTTATGATATTAGGATGCAGTGGAGGAGAATATAAAAGTTGTAAAATAGTTTACACATTTGAAAACCCATCTCTTGGTCCAAAATATGGCTATAGAAAAGTTGCCTTATATATAAAAAATAAACAAATTGTCAATTATAAAGCTCTTGATAATAAAGATAATTTTGCTCCTGGAATTAAAACTTTTAAAAAGATTTTAAGGGGTGAAACAAAAGATTTAAATATTACATATAATAGTAATGGAAGTATAAAAATTATAAAACCAATTATTAATAAAAAGATAGTAGGTGGAAGTTTTGTCATTAAAGTTATTGAACAAAGGTGTAGATAGTTAAACAAAAAAATCCAATTTTTTGGTAAAATTATCGAAATTTTAAAAGGATTAATATGGCTGGAGGCTTTTTTGCTCTATTAGATGATATTGCAATGCTTATGGATGATGTCGCATCATCAGCTAAACATGCAACTACTCAAACGGCTGGAGTTTTAGGCGATGATTTGGCAGTAAATGCTGCAAAGGCATCTACTTTTTCACCATCTCGTGAATTACCAGTAATTTGGGCGATAACAAAAGGCTCATTTATAAATAAAATTATTTTAGTGCCTTTGATGATGGCTCTTAGTTACTATTTTCCAAGCACTATAACACCAATTTTACTTTTGGGTGCTTTGTATTTATCGTATGAAGGAGTTCATGGAATTTGGGGGTGGATATTTCCTCATGAAGATACCCATAATAGTCAAAAAAAAATGAGTGAAAAAGCAAAAATACGCTCAGCAATTATTACAGATTTTATACTATCAATTGAAATAGTGCTAATAGCTTTATCTTCTGTAAATGATTTAGATTTTTTAAAACAAATTATTATAGTAACATTTGTAGCTTTTGTGGCTACTATTGGTGTATATGGCTTGGTAGCCTTGCTTGTAAGATTAGATGATATTGGTTATGCAATAGCTAACAGTGCTAAAAGTGGGAGTTTTAAGCAAAAATTTGGATTAAAATTAGCATCTCTTTTACCAATTATTATAAAAATACTAAGTATTGTTGGAATATTTGCAATGCTTTTGGTTGCTGGAGGCATTTTGTTACATAAGATAGAGATACTTCATCAAATCGCAATACAAGCTCATATACCAATATTTTTTGCAGAAATAATAGCTTCTATTATATTAGGTTCAGTAGCAATGGTAGTTTTTGATGGCACCAAAATAGTTATTGATAAAATTATAGGATAGCTTTTGAGATATAGTAAGTTTTTTTATAGAAACTTTTTTTTAATTTTGGGACTATACTATATTTTACAAATTATTATAAAAATAAATTATGGTGGCGTTGAGTATGATGATGCAGAGCAATTTATTTTATCACAACATATATCACTTTATTACACAAATGCTCAACCACCATTATACAATTGGATTCAATATCTTTTTTTTAAAATTTTTGGTTTAAATATTTTTGCTTTGGCTCTGTTTAAGCATATTTTATTATTTCTGATATTTTACTCTTATTATGTTTTAGGTAGAGAGTTAAATTTATCTAAAAAAAAGTCAATTTTAGCATCTAGTTTACTTTTTTTATTACCACAAATATCATGGGGTGCTGAATTTAAATTAACCCATTCTGTTTTATTGTTATTAGTATCTATTTGGACAATGATATATATATTAAAATTAATTAAAAATCCATCATATAAAAATGCAATTATCTTTGGTATTATAATGGCACTTGGTATTTTAAGTAAATATAGTTATATTCTTTTACTCTTAGCAATATTTATAGTATTGATTCTTGATTATAAAGAGTTAATATTTTCTAGATATATACTTTTATCAATAATTGTTTCAGCTATATTAGTAATGCCACATTTAATAGCTTTTATTAGCCATTTTGATGAGGTAGTAAACTCTATAATGAGTAAAACAGATAAGAATTTAGGAATTATTCATGGATTTATCTCTTTAATAAAATCTACTTTTGCCTTTATGGCTCCAATTTTTATTATTTTTGGAGTAATGTTTTTAAAAGATAGATATATATTTAATAAGATAGATTTTAATTTCTTAGAAAAAATAGTTTTAATTATTTTTGTGCTTATTGCTTTTTTTATATTGGCTGGAGTTTTTGATGATTTTAAAGAGAGATGGTTTTTGCCATATTTATTTGTAACTCCTCTTATATTTGTTATAAGAATTAAAAGTATAAAACTAGATATATTCTCATATATAATTACTTTTGTGATGGTTTTATTATTAGTAATATTTACTACAAGATTGCTTTTTCCTGATATTATATATAAGATAAAAGGTAAATATTCTCATGATAGTATTGATTATAAATATCTTAAAGATTATATTATAAAAAATCACTCTCAACCTAAAAGAATCTATACAGATACACTAATGTTAGGAGGTAATATAAAAAGAGTCTTTCCTAATTCATTAGTAAATGATTTTAGCTCTAATAAAAAAGTAGATTTAGTAATTAAAGAGAGTAATTTTAAAGGAGCAGTAAAGGTAGAAGTTCCTTATAAGTTTAGTAAAAATCATAAAATTTATTATATAAAGTTTAATTAGTTTTTTGAAAAAATGTCGAAAAAATGGCATTACTTAAGTATTTAATTAGTTATATAAATGTATAATTCCACCAAAAAGGTATTGTAATGTTAGAAGTAATAGTTATAATCTTAATGATAGGATTGATTTTTATAGCTTTAAAAAATAGTAAGAAAAATAAGATATTAGATAGATTAGATTATATAGATACATACTATTTCCCTCAAAGAGTTAGTGATGCAATAATAAAAAAATACCCTCACTTAACAAAAGATGATGCTAACTTAGTTATTGATGGTTTAAGAGAATACTTCAAGGTAGCTGCTATAGCAGATGGTAAGATGGTATCTATGCCTTCACAAGTTGTTGATGTAGCTTGGCATGAATTTTTACTTTTTACTAGACAATATGAGACATTTTGTAAGAATGCATTTGGGAGATATTTCCATCATCATCCAGCAGAAGGTTTGATAAATTCAAAATCTACTTTAGATAAAGGTATGATTTTGTGTTGGAAAATAGCTTGTAAATTAGAAGATATAGACCCGAATAATCCAGATGATATGCCATTAATTTTTAAAATAGATAAAGATTTAAAAATTCCAGATGGATTTGTTTATACAAAAGAGTCGATTAAAGCCTTAAGTTCTAAAAGTAATCAAGCTTCTTGCGGTGGTGGAGCTTGTGGAGGCGGATGTGGAGGTAGCTCAAGTAGTTCTTCTAGTAATCATAACAGCACAGATAGTATATCCTCAGATGGAGGAGGTTGTAGTGGAGGCGGATGTGGAGGAGGATGTGGCGGTAGTTGATATATAAAATGCAATAAAAAATAATAATAAGAGTGAATAAATGACATATTTTTATTTAAAATACATATTTTTATGTATAATTTTGAGCAAAAAAATAGTTTAAGGTATATAAATGTCAGATATTGAGTTTAAAAAAAATTATGAAGATGATGAAATAGATTTAAAAAAACTAATTGATTCAATTTTAAGATATAAATATAGTATAATTTTTATAACTATATTATCTACATTAATTGCATTAATTATTGCATATTATATGCCAAATGTATATCAATCTAAAGCAACAGTAGAAATAGGAGTTAATCCCAAAACACAGAATTATTCAGGAGATATCTTAACTGATGCATTAAATGGCGGCACAGGTGGAAGTGATATAGATACTCAGATTGCAATTATTAAGTCTAGATTTATTGTATTAGATGCAATGAAGGATGTAGATTTAGTTACAAATATTTGGGGTGTAAATAAATTTTTTAAAAAAGTGGTTTTATACAAAGACTCTCCAATTAAAATTGATTTATTACAAGGTGTAGATTTAAAATATGAATTAATACCAATAAATGACAAAAAATTTACTTTAATTGTTAACTATAAAGATCCAAAAACAAATAAAAAAATAAAATACCAAGCAATTAAAAATTTTGGTGAAAAGATTAAGAGCAAATATTTTGAACTAACAATTAACAAAACTAAAAACCCTTTTTTATTTAAAAAATATATATTTAGTATAGAAAATCCATATTATAAAGCAGAAGATATAAGAAAAAATAATATATCAGTATCTCAAGCTGGGAAAAAAGCTAATATATTAGAGATATCATATAAAGATAATTCAGCTTTAAGGTCACAAGAGTTTGTAAATAGTTTAGCAAAAGCATATATGGATCAAAATATAAAATTAAAAACACAAGAAGCAATTCAAACTTTAGAGTTTATTAATAAGCAGTTAATGATAATTCAAAAAGGTCTTAAAGAATCTGAGAATAAACTTCAAAAATTTAAGATGGAGAATAAAACTATTGATGTTTCTCAAAGCGCAGAGAAAATATCTGATTCTTTAGCTGATTATGAAAATCAATTGAGTATTTTAGATATGAAAATAGGTATAGTTCAAAATTTATATCAAAATATAAAAAGAGGTAGAAATTTAGAAGCATTAACTTTAGCTGGAGCAGATTTAGAAAATAGTGGATTGTCCCAATTAATTGCAAATTTACAACAAGCATTATTAAAGCAAAAAGATTTATTAAGAGATTATACTTATGCACACCCTGAAGTAAAAAAAGTTACAGCTAGAATTAATAGTTTAAAAAGAATAATAAAAGAGTCTGTAAGTAATATTTTAAGGAGTATGAAGAAAAAAAGAGCATTAATTAGAGCTAAAATTGCAAAATTACAAAAGAAACTAGAGAGTCTTCCAAAAGTGCAAAAAAATTATTTAGAGCTTGAAAGAAGTTTTGCTTTTAATGAAAAATTTTATTCATATCTATTAGAGAAAAGGACAGAAACTGAGATTAAAAAAGCTGCAACTGTTAGTCAAAATAGAGTTTTAGATTTGGCTCTTCTTCCCCAAAAGCCAATTAAACCAAAAAGAGAATTAATTATTATTATAGGATTAATTGTTGGTTTAATTCTAGGAGTTGTTATAGCACTTTTAAGATCTATGCTTGATAATAAGATTGTTAGTGAAGAAGATATTAAAGATTTAACTAATGCACCAATTGTTGGTGTTATACCAAAATATAAGAGTAAAAAAGATGAGAGAAGGCTAATTGTTGTAGAAAAACCAAAATCATCAATTACTGAGTCTTTTAGAAGCCTAAGAACAAATTTACAATTTATGTTACCAGATAGTAATAAAAATTCTATAGTTATATCTTTAACTTCTACAATAGCTAGTGAGGGTAAGAGTAGTATATCTTTAAATTTGGGTGCAATATTTGCTATGTTAAATAAAAGAGTTATAATAGTAGATTTTGATTTAAGAAAACCTCATAATCTTTTTAAAGAGTATGATGGAGTTAGAGGTGTTAGTGAGTATTTATCAGGTCATGTTGAAATAGAAGATATTATCAAAAGAACAAAAGTAAAAAATCTTGATGTAATAAGTTCTGGTGCAATTCCTCCAAATCCTAGTGAGTTAATATCGTCTAAAAGGGCTAAAAAATTAATAGATATTTTAAAAGAAAATTATGATATTGTTATTGTAGATACTGCACCTATTGGATTGGTAACAGATTCTAGACCAATATTATCTATATCAGATATAGTATTATATATTATTAGGTCAAATTATTCAAAAAAAGAGTTTATAAAAGAGGCTAATTCTTTATACAACTCAAAAGATATAAAAAGCTTTGGAATAGTTTTAAATGGAATTAATCCAAATAATAGCGGTTATGGCTATGGCTATGGTTATGGCTATGGTTATTATGAGGAAAAATAATGTTTGGTTTTTTTAAAAATAAAGA
>CAYPVY010000004.1:0-1457 GCA_964414305.1 uncultured Nitratifractor sp. | reverse complement strand
AAATAATGTTTGGTTTTTTTAAAAATAAAGATAAAATAGCTAAAGATATAGTTAATAATATTTGTGTAGATATGCACTCTCATCTAATACCAAAAGTAGATGATGGTGTAAGAAGTTTAGAAGATAGCATATTTATTATCTCAAGACTAAGTAAATTAGGTTATAAAAAATTAATAATTACACCTCATATTATGATAGATGCTTATCCTAATGAGCCTAAAAACTTAAAAAATAAACTAGAAGAGTTAAAAGAAGCGGTTAAAGATAGAGGAATAGAGATTGATTTAGAGGTTGCGGCTGAATATTATTTGGATGAAGGTTTTAAGAGTCATTTGGATAGCGAACCATTGCTTATTAACAATGAATATATACTTTTTGAGACATCTTATATGTCAAAACCTATTAATATGAAAGAGTTAATATATGAGATATCTGCAAAAGGATTTAAGGCTATATTTGCTCATCCTGAGAGATATAGATATATAAAAGATTTAAAAAAAGAGTATGAAGAGTTAAAGAGTCTTGGCATATATTTTCAAGTAGATATTAATTCATTTGGAGGTTTATATGGTAAAAGTGCAAAAGAAAAAGCAAATTTTTTAATGGAGAGTGGAATGATTGATTTTTTAGGTAGTGATATTCATAAGAAGAGTCATTTAGAGAGTTTGAATAATCTTTTATTAGAGAATAAAAAATTATTTGATTCTCTATTTAATAGAAATAAAATTTTAAATAAAACATTAATATAAAGGATTGTCAATGAAAATTTTAACATCATTATCATTAGTAGTAGCAATTGCTATAATTTCGGGTTGTGAGGCAAAAAAATATGAGCTTATGGTTCCAAGTGTTCCAGCAGAAGCTAAAAGTTTTAGTAGTGCAAAATATGAATATAGAATTCAACCACATGATAGATTGTCTATAACAACATATCAATATCCAGAATTACTTCCTACTTCTATGAATGAAAAGGGTATTTTGGTTGATTCAAATGGGTATATATCGTTACCTTTGGTTCATAGAGTGCATGTTGCTGGATTAACTCAGCCTGAAGCATCTAAAAAACTTGAGAGATTATATAAAAAATATCTAAAAGAGCCTTCATTTAATGTAGAAGCAATGAATAAAAGAGTATTTGTTTTAGGTGAAGTTAAAAAACCAGGTGTTGTCAATTTAGATAAAGAGCAAACTAATTTACTTGAAGTTCTAGCTGCAAGCGGAGATTTGACAGATAATGCTGTTAGAGATGATATTATTATTTTAAGCAAAGATTCTCTTGGCAAAATGCATATGAGAAAGGTTGATTTGACAAACTTTGATGCAATGAATAATACAGATATGATGATAAGAAGTGGTGATATTGTGTATGTAAGACCTAATAAGTGGAAAAAATATAAAGTTCAAACAGATAATATTGATTCAGTTATAGGTATAGTATCAAAACTTGCTTATCCATA
>CAYPVY010000003.1:0-24022 GCA_964414305.1 uncultured Nitratifractor sp. | reverse complement strand
AAAATATAGTGAAAACTTAAAAGGTGTAACAGTTCCATATATTGAACCTAATAATCTTTCTGTTTGGGCTCAATATTGTATTAGAGTAGATAATAGAGATAAAGTTTTACAAAAATGCAAAGATAATGGTGTGCCAACTGGTGTTTACTATCCAATTCCTCTACATCTACAAGAGGTATTTAACTATTTAGGATACAAAGAGGGAGATTTCCCAATCTCAGAGAGAGTATCTAAAGATATTATGGCTCTTCCTATGTCGGCATTTTTAACTCAGCAAGAGCAAGAGTATATTATAGGAGTTATGAATGGCTAATATATATGATATATATATAAATAAGAGTGCTAATGTCTCAAAAGATGCAAAAATTGGAAAAGGGAGCAAAATTTGGATTAATTCTCAAATTAGAGAGGGTGCTGAGATTGGAGAGAATACGATAATTTCTAAAGATACATATATAGATTTTGATGTAAAAATTGGGAACAATTGCAAAATTCAAAATGGTGTCTCTGTATATCATGGTGTAACTATTGAAGATGATGTTTTTGTTGGTCCAAATGCTACTTTTACTAACGATAAAGTTCCTAGAGCCTTTAATAGCCAATGGAGTATTACACCAACACTAATAAAAAAAGGCTCTTCAATTGGAGCAAATGCTACTATTGTTTGTGGTGTAACTTTGGGTGAATACTCTATGGTTGCAGCTGGAAGTGTTGTTACTAAAGATGTAAAACCTTACTCTCTTGTTATGGGAAACCCTGCAAAACACTATGCTTATATTGATAAAATGGGCAATATTGTAAAAGAAGGAGAGGATAATGGTTAATATAGGTTTAATTGGTTTTGGATATTGGGGTCCAAATGTTGCAAAAAATATATTTAATAATCCAGAGCTTAACTTAAAGTATATTTGTGATTATGATGAATCAAGATTACAAAAAGCAAAATCTATCTATATAGAGCAGACAAATTATGAGAGTGACTATAAAAAATTGATTGAAGATGATACTTTAGATGCAATTGCTATTGTGGTTGAGACAAGTGGTCACTATAAAATTGCAAAAGAGGCTCTTCTTGCAGGTAAACATATTTTTGTAGAGAAGCCCTTTACTTCGACTGTAGAAGAGGCTTTAGAGTTAGAAGAGATTGCAAAAGAGAAAAATTTAATTATACATGTTGACCATATTATGATTTTTCATCCAATTATTAGAAAAGTTAAATCTCTTATAGATAGTGGAGAGTTAGGAGAGATTTTATATATAGATTGTAATAGATTAAATCTTGGTAAAATCAAAAAAGATGTAAGTGCAATGTGGGATTTAGCTATTCATGATTTATCTATAATTGATTATCTATCAAGTGGGGCTACTCCAAAATATTTAAATGCCATTGGAGAAAAATTATATAATCCAAAAGAGTCTTTAGTGTTTTTACAACTTAGATATGAAAAGTTTATTGCTCATATACAATCTAGTTGGTTTTCTCCTCTTAAAGAGAGACGCTTAGTGGTTGCTGGGACTAAAAAGATGGTTGTTTTTGATGATATGAAAACAGTAGAGAAGTTAATGATTTACGATAAAGGGGTTAATATAATCTCTGGAAATGGTATTGAATATGATGATTATGCTATTCAAATTAGAGAAGGAGATTTATATGTCCCTTTTATTCCAGAAGAGGATGCTTTATATAATAGTATAAATCACTTTTTAGAGTCATTAAAGAGAGGGGAGGAGTCAATATCTAATGCTAATCAAGCTATTAGACTCTTAAAGACGCTACATAGTGCAGATGAGGTTATGAAATAAATTTAAGGATAAAGTTATGGATATTAAAGGAAGTAAAGTTTTAGTAATTGGAGGAGCAGGATTTATAGGCTCTCATGTAATAGAGGAGCTTTTAAAAGAGGATGTAGAAGAGATTGTAATTTATGATAACTTCTCAAGAGGCTCATACGAAAATATTGAGGAAGCTCTAAAAGACCCAAGAGTAAAAGTATTTGAAATTGGTGGAGATATTTTACAAACAGATATTTTAGATGAAGCTATTAAGGGTAAAGATTTCGTATTTCACTTAGCTGCTCTTTGGCTACTGCATTGCTATGATTACCCAAGAAATGCATTTGAAGTTAATATAAAAGGAACTTTTAATATTTTAGAAGCTTGTGTAAAGCATAATGTGAAAAAGTTAATTTTCTCTTCATCTGCTTCTGTTTATGGAAATCCAGTTGAATTACCAATGAAAGAGACTCATCCATACAATAACCAGACATTTTATGGTGCTACAAAGATAGCAGATGAGCATATGTGCAAAGCATTTTATCATCGCTATGGATTAAATTATGTAGCTTTAAGATACTTTAATGCTTATGGTGCAAGACAAGATTATAAAGGAACATATATTGCAATTATTATGAAAATTCTTGATAGAATTGATAAAGGATTACCACCAATAGTTTATGGTGATGGCTCTCAAGCTTACGATTTTATCTATGTCTCTGATATTGCAAGAGCAAATATTTGTGCTATGAAATCTGATGCTACAAATGATTTTTATAATGTTGCAACAGGTAAGCAAACAAGTATTAAAGAGTTAGCTCAAAAGCTTCTTGATTTAACAGGAAGCAATTTAGAAATAGAGTATAAAGATGCCGACCAAATGTTTGTCACAAGCAGAATTGCAGATGTAACCAAAGCCTCTAAAGAGTTGGGTTTTGATTATAGTATAGATATAGAAGAGGGCTTAGATAAGCTTATTAAGTGGAGAAGAGAGCATATTGAATTGGTTGATAAGAGAAGAAAAGGGATTAAATAATGATTAAGTTAATAAAACCATATATCTCTTTTGATGAAGTTGAAAGTGAATTTAAAGAGGTTTTTGATAGTGGATGGTTTACAAAAGGTAAAAATGTTCAAGCCTTTAGAGAAGAGATTGCAAACTATACAGGTGCAAAGTATGCTCAACTTACAACATCGGCTACCACAGCTCTTACTATGGCTCTAAAAATATTTGATGTTAAGTGTGGCGATGAAGTTATAGTATCTGATTTCTCATTTCCTGCAACTTGCAATGTTGTTGAAGAGCTTGGAGCAACACCTATATTTGCAGATGTATCTTTAGAAACCTTTAATATGCTACCAAGTGAGCTTGAGAGTAAAATTACAAAAAAGACAAAAGCAGTTATCTTTGTAGATGCTCTTGGAAGCCCAGATGGCATAGATAAGATAAAAGAGATTTGTCAAAAGCACAATTTACCTCTAATAGAAGATGGTGCTTGTGCAATAGGCAGTAGCTTAAATGGTATCAAGTGTGGAAATATATCTGATGTCACTTGCTTTAGTTTTCACCCACGAAAGCTCTTAACCACAGGTGAGGGTGGGGCAATTACCTATAATAGCGATGAGTATAATGAGTTTTTAGATATTAAATTAAACCATGGTGCAGTAGTAGAGAATGGAAAGTTTGAATTTATAGATTATGGATACAACTATAGATTACCAGAACTTCAAGCGATTATGGGTATAAAACAGTTTCAAAAGTTAGATACAATTGTTAAATCAAGAAGTGCTATTAGAGATGAGTATATTAAAAGATTAGAGCCTCTTGGCTTTATACCTCAAAAGATTTCTGAAAATGTCGTATTTAATGTGCAATCTCTTGTATTTAAAGTGCCAAATGGAGTAAATAGAGATGATTTAATTTTATATTTAAGAGAGAATAAAGTTGAGACAACACTTGGAACATACTGTTTAAGTGGCACAAAATATTATAAGAGAAAGTATAATCAAGTTCAACCAAATGCTCTATTTTTAGAACAAAATACAATCACCTTCCCATGCTATGATGGTGTTGATATAGATTATATTGTAGAGCAAATAAGAAAATTTTAATTTTATATAAAGGGGGAGCTTAGTATGAAAGTGGCATTAATTGGAAATATGAATAATGTATTTTTTACTTTAATGAGATATTTAAGAGATTTAGGTTTAGATGCACATCTATTTATGTATAAAAATGAGTATAGTCACTTTTTACCCGAGAATGATACATATAATTTAGAAAAATATGAAAAGTATATTCATACACTACCTTTAACAAATGATGGAAAAGGCTTACTTTTATCTAATAAGAGTGAAATTAAAAAAAAGTTACAAGAGTATGATTTATATATTGGGTGTGGTATTGCTCCAGCTCTGTTCGAATCTTTAGATTATACTTTAGATATATTTGTTCCATATGCTGATGAGATAGAGTTAACAACATATGATAAATTGGGTGATGTTGATATATTAAGATATTTTGTAAGAAGATATACTGTAAAAGAGCAAATTAAAGGTATTAAAAAGACAAAAAAAATAGTTGCATCTGATATTCAAGCTAAAACTAAACTTACTATTCAAAGATTAAACTTAGAAGAGCAATTAAGTAGAATATATATACCAACTGTTTATAAAGAGAGTGTTAAAGTAGAAGATAGCTTAAATAAAAAGTATATAGAGGCTATGAGAGATAAAGATTTAGTAGTCTTTTCACACTCAAGACATCAATGGAAAGATATAAGTGAAGAAGAGAGCCGTAAAAATGGTGATAAAGGCTTAGATAAGTTAATAAAAGGTTTTGCAACTTTTATCAAAAATAACCCCTCTTCTAACTCTCTATTGGTGCTGTTTGAGTATGGAAAAGATATTGATGCTTCAAAAGAGTTAATATCAAATTTAGGGATAAAAGATTTTGTAATGTGGCTTCCTCTAATGCCAAGAAAAAGAATTATGAATTTAATAGAGTATTCTCATATTGTAGTTGACTCTTTAACCGATGATATGTGGAGTGGAGTCGGTTTTGAAGGATTATCAGCAGGTAAAATTTTAATGCAAAACATTATTCAAACAGACCAAGAGTATTATCAAGAAGCTGGTCATGAAATTCCTTTTATAATGCGTGCAAATAGAGCAGAAGATGTAACAAAGCACTTAAATAACTTTATTGAAAATAGAGATTTTTATATTCAAGAGGGTTTAAAAAATAGAGATTGGTTTGATAAGTATGCAGGTATAGGACTTGCAAAAGAGTATAAAAATATAATTGATGATATTGTATATGAGAAGTTTAGTGTATGAGTTTAACAAAAAAGGGTTTAAGCGATAGTGCTTATTATCTAATAGCAAATATTGGCTATAAAGTATTAGCATTTTTAATTATTCCAATTTTAGCAAAAAGTGTTGGAGTAAAAGAGTTTGCTACATATGACCTTTTTTTAGTAATAAGCTCATTTATAGATATTATAATTGTGTTAGGCATAGATTCAGGAGTTGCTATATTTTTAGCTGAAGCAGATGAAGATGATACTACTTTATCATTCTATTATCTATCTACTTTAATTATTAGTAGTGCTATTCTTTTTTTTATTGCCTTAATTTTATTAATAATTTTTCTCTTTACTAATGAACTTTTTTTATTAGATAGGGAAATTTGGTTATATATAATATTTTATGTCTTTTTTAATATGGTAACTTACCATACCTTTAACTTCTTAAAATGGAGAGCAAAAGCTAAAGAGGCATCATTTATTACACTCTTCTCATATGTAATAGGAATGTTATCTGGGCTTGGGTTTTTATATTTTCATAAAAGTATAAATTCATATCTACAAGGTTTAGTACTTGGTTTATTAGTTGGCTCTATTGTCTCTTTATATATCTCAAGAGAATATATATTTGGATTTAAATTAATAAAAGATTATAAAAGTAGATTAAAAGAGTTATTTGCAATATCTTTACCTTTTGTTCCAAGTTATTTAGGAAATAGTTTAATGCAAATGGCTGATAGAATTGTGATATTAATGCTATTTACAAAATATGAACTTGGTTTATATGCTATTATAGTTAAATTAGCAATGATTCCACAAGTCTTAATAGGCACTGTTGCTGGTGGTTTTACTCCTGTGATGCTTAAAAATTATAAAGAAGCAGATGGTAAAAAACTTATTAAAAATTTTTTTCATATCTACCTACTTTTGATACCTATTATATTTTTAATAGGATACTTTTTATCAGATTTCGCAGTTAAACTATTTGGGGGAGAAGAGTATTTAAAAGCAGCTTATCTATTACCTCTTGCTCTGGCATCTATTCTATTTGTTCAAAGCACTCAAGCAAATGGTTTTGGGTATGTAATTAAGAGAAAAACACACTATATTATGTATATAACATTTTTAACAGTTGTATTAAATTATCTATTAAGTTTAGCATTTGGATATATGATAGGACTTGCAGGTGTTATCTTTGGAACACTAATTGCAGGAGTTATTAGGACTATCTTTTTTACACACTATTCAGAAAAGCTTTATAGATTTGATTATAACAATATGCTTATATACTCAATAAGTATAGTAACAATAGCTATGAGTATTTTTTCTATCAAAGGGGATTTTTAATGTGTGGAATATGTGGGTTTGTAAGTAGTAAAAGTATCGATATTGATAAAATGAATCAAACTATAATTCATAGAGGTCCAGATGCACAAGGTAAATTTATAGATAACAATTTAGCTCTTGGGCATACAAGGCTTTCTATTTTAGACTTAAATGAAGCTTCTAATCAACCAATGATTAGCCAAAATGGGCGATTTATTATTGTATATAATGGAGAAGTCTATAACTTTTTAGAGTTAAAAAAAGAGTTAAAAAGCTTAGGAGTTAAGTTTTTTAAAGAGAGTGATACTGAAGTAATTTTAGAAGGTTTTGCATATTGGGGCATTAAAATTTTTGAAAAGTTAAATGGAATGTTTGCCTTTTCAATTTATGATAAATTGATGCAAAAGCTCTATATTGTTAGAGATAGATTTGGTATAAAACCACTCTATTACTATAAAAATGGCAATGATTTTATCTTTGGTTCAGAGATAAAAGCAATATTAGCTTCTAAAGTTGTGCAAACTAAATTAAATTATCAAGCCTTTTATGAATATTTGCACTTTGGCACAACCCTTGGAGAGAATACCTTTTATAGAGATATTAAAAAGTTAGAACCTGGATACTATATAGAGTTTGATTTAAAAACAAAAAATTTTGAAATTAAAAAGTATAAATTAAATTATGAAGTTAAACCAACAACTGATAGTTTTGAAGAGGCAATTATAAAAACAAAAAATCTGTTTGAAGAGTCGGTTAAGAGTCAATTAATTTCAGATGTGCCAGTTGGTGTATTTTTAAGTGGGGGTATAGATTCTACAGCAATTACAGCATTTGCTACAAAACACTATAATGGAAAGATAAAGACTTTTTCAGCTGGATTTGATTTTGATAAAGGTGAAAATGAGTTACCAGCTGCAAAAAAGATAGCACAAAGATTTAATACAGAGCATCATGAAATACATATTAAAGGTGGAAATACAATTGATGTTATTGAAGATTTAAACTACTACTATGACCAACCATTTGGAGATGCTGCAAATATTCCACTCTATTTAATGAGCAAAGAGTTAAAAGGAAAACAAAAAGTAATTTTGCAAGGAGATGGTGGAGATGAGCTATTTGCAGGATACCATAGATATTTAAGACTCTATCACTATAATAAATATAAAGCTATTGCAAAAGCCTTTCCTATATTTAAAGCATCAATTCCAAAGAGTAGTTCAAAATATAAAGGACTTAGATTTCTTTATGCACTCTATCAAAATGACCCAAGCAAAGAGATGGCATATATTCTCTCACAAGAGATGTTTGATGAAGACCCAGCCAAACTTTTTGATACCAAAATTCAAAATAGATTAACCTCAACAGAGCCTTTTAAAAGATACCAATATTTCTATGAGAAGTTTCGCCATTTAGATAGAGCAAATGCTATGCTCTTTACAGATACAAATATAATTTTACCAGATTTATATTTTGAAAAGGTAGATAGAGCAACAATGGCAAACTCAATAGAGGTTAGAGTTCCATTTTTAGATAACAACTTGGCATATTATGCAATGAGTTTACCAAAAGATTATAAAATTAGAGGGAAAGATAAAAAGTTTCTATTAAAAAAAGCATTTGATGGTATTGTGCCACATGAAGTGTTGTATGGACCTAAAAAAGGTTTTGGTGTGCCATTTCAATTTTGGTTAAGAGACTCTTTAAAAGATTATATGATAGATAATATAAAGAGTTCTGAAATTTATAACCAAAATATCGAGAGATTAATGCAAGAGCATATAAGCCAAGTTAAAGATAATGGTTATATATTATGGAAATTACTCAATTTTGCTATTTGGCTAAAGAGAAGTAAAATTTCTTTATAAAAAAGGTTTAAAGTGTTAGATTATATTAATAAAATCTATATTATTGTCATTTTAACTCTATATATGCTATTAGCATCACATGTAAATGGATATGTATCTTTATTATATTTTTATGCAATAGCATTAGCACTCTCATATTTTACTGTGCTTTATGTTAATAGTGTAGCTTCATACACTTCATATAATTATAAAAATTTATTTTTAAATGTTTTTATCTACTCAGCAATTGCGGTCTCTATACAAAATTTTATATCATACTATTATAATAAAAACTTTTTTATTTTTAGCACATCTGATGCTGTTTTTTATCATAATCAAGCTATTCGTTTAATGAACTTACCAATTACAGAAGCTATTCATAAATATTTAACATATATGAGTTTTGATGATTTAGGAATGATTTTAATCCTCTATCCTCTATATCATATATATCCATCTAACCTTACTTTAAATGTTTTATATGTAATTGTTGGAACAATATCTGCTCTTAGTCTATTTAGATTAAGTCAAAATTTTATGGATAAAAAGTATGCATATTTTGCAGCTTTGACTTATGCAATATCTTCATATGTTCTATTTTTTGAAACAACTGGACTTAAAGAGGTCTTTATGGATATGGTAGTAATTTTATCTTTTGATTACTATTATAGATTTATGAACAATAAAAATGGTATTAATTTGCTCAAAGCTGCTGCTTTTATGGCAATGCTATTTCTCTTTAGACCAGCAATTACTATTATGATTTTAGGTGGAATTGGTATAACAATGCAATTTTCAAAAGAGGGTGGAGTAATTACAAGGATAATTTCAGTAATTGTAATTATAGGCTTTGTAGCAATGAGTAATTTGATAATAGAGGTTATTCAAACTTATACAACAGGTGGGGTAGATACTCTTTTAGAAGCAAGGCAGACTCAAGGGGGGATAATTGGGAGTGTGCCATTTACATATGCTGTAAATATTATATCGCAAACTTTAGGACCACTACCAACCTTAACTGCTATTATAAAAGCTAAACTCTTAATTATGTTTTATGCTCCAGGATTAGTATATAGAGTATTTTTAGCATTTCCTTTTTGGATAGGTGCATTTTATATGTTTAAAATAAGATATTACAAACTATACCCTATATTAATATTTGCAGTTTTAGAGATGTCTTCACTAGCTTTTTTATTAGATGGGTTAGAGCTTAGAAAAGCAATGCCTCAAATGGCATTTATCTATGTTATAGCTTTTTGGTTTATATATATTTATGATAATAAAAAGATATTCATAGCAAATGCAGAAATTTTTAAAGGTTTTTTTAAAGTTTCAATGTTGATTCTTGTTGGATTAATGTTTTATTGGAACTTTAGATAGGAGAGAGTATGAGAGTATTATTTGTTAGTAGTGGGAATGCAAGTAGCAAGAGTGGTATAAGCCCTATTATAGAAAATCAGGGTAAATCTCTTATAAAAGAGGGGATTGAAGTTGATTTCTTTCCTATAAAAGGTAAGGGTGCTAAAGGTTACTTAAAAGCTATATTTAAATTAAGAGAGCATATAAAAACTAACCATTATGATATAACTCATGCACACTATTGGATATCTGCTATTGTTGCTACATTTGCTGGTGCAAAACCCACTGTTGCATCTTTAATGGGAGATGATGTTAAGACAAAAGAGTGGTATAAGTGGATTATCTATATATTTTATAAATTTTTTTGGGCAAAAACAGTTGTAAAATCAAAAGATATGTATAATGCTTTTGGACAAAAAGGGGTAGCTATTATACCAAATGGTGTAGATATGCAAAGATTTAAACCAATTGATAGAGAAGAAGCTCTAAATTTTACAAAATGGGATAGAGATAAAAAGCATATTCTATTTACTTCAGACCCAGCAAGAGAAGAGAAGAACTTTACCTTAGCTAAAGAGGCAGTAGATTTATTAAATGATAAAAATATAGAGCTTCACTATCTAAAAGATATTCCAAATAGCAATATTCCATACTACTATAATAGTGCAGATGTAGTAGTCTTAACTAGCACAAGAGAGGGAAGCCCAAATGCAATTAAAGAGGCTATGGCTTGTAATATTCCAATAGTCTCAACAGATGTAGGAGATGTTAAAGATGTAATCTCTAAAACTAAAGGTTGCTATATTGCTTCGTTTGAGCCTAAAGATTTCTCTAATAAAATTAAATTGGCTTTAGAGTTTAATCAAAGAACAACAGGTAGAAAAGATATAGAGTATTTAAATGAGACAAATATTGCAAAAAAGATTATAAAAATATATAAAGAGGTTAAATAATGTGTGGAATAGTTGGTTGTATAAATTTTAATAAAGAAGATGTAAATAAGAATCTTTTAACAAATATGATGGATGCAATTAAGCATAGAGGACCAAATGATAATGGTCAGTTTATAGATAATAATATTGGGCTTGGATTTGTAAGGCTAAGTATTATAGACCTCTCAAGTGCAGGACATCAACCAATGTTAAGTGATGATGGAGATTTAGTCTTAACATTTAATGGAGAAATTTATAACTATATTGAGTTAAAAGAGGAGTTAGAAGGGTTAGGATATAGATTTAAAACAAAAACAGATAGTGAAGTTTTATTAAAATCTTATCAGGAGTGGGGTGAGAGATGCTTAGATAAATTTAATGGAATGTGGGCATTTATAATTTATAACACTAAAACAAAAGAGATTTTTGGAGCAAGAGATAGATTTGGAATAAAACCATTTTACTACTATAAAAATAGAGATAAATTTATATATGCCTCAGAGATAAAAGCAATCAAAAGAGCTTTAGATGAAAAATTAACAATTAATGATGAGGTAGTCTTTAACTATTTGCTATTTAACAGAACCGATTATAATGAAAATACATTTTACAAAGAGATAAAAAAATTACCTCATGGACACTATTTTAAAATTAAAAATGGAGAGTTTAAATTAACAAGGTGGTATAACTTAAAAGATAAATGTAATAAAGAGCCAATTGATAGTAGTGATTATTTAAATAAATTTACATCTTCGATTAAATTAAGACTTCGCTCGGATGTGCCAGTTGGAGTATGTTTAAGTGGGGGATTAGACTCTTCTAGTATAGCTTCGATTATCTCTAAAAAGCTTAATCAAAAAGATATTCACACCTTTTCAGCAGTCTATAAAAAGGGGCAAAGAGGAGATGAGAGTGATTTTATAGATGAAATGAAGCCATATTTAAAAAATATGCACTTTATTACACCAACAGCACAAACGCTATATAAAGATTTAACAGATATGGTAAAATATCTTGATGAACCAGTACCTACAACAAGTATATATGCACAATATTGTGTAATGAAACTTGCTCAAAAAGATGTAGTTGTAACTCTTGATGGACAGGGTGCAGATGAGCAATTAGCAGGGTATCACTACTTTTATGGATTTTACTTTAAAGAGCTTTTAAAGAGCTTCTCTTTTATAAAACTATTATCAGAACTATATTACTATACTTCAAAACATAAATCACTATTTGGTTTAAAAAGTTTTATATTCTTTCTTTTACCTGATAATTTAAAAACAAAATTAAAGAGTCAATCAAACCACTATATAAAAGAGGATTTTTATAACCAAAATGCAAAAGATAATATTTTAGCAAAAGAGTTGTATGGCTCAGGTAGTCTAAAAAATGCTTTAATTAACCATTTTGAATATAAATTAGAACATCTTTTAAAGTGGTCAGATTTAAATTCGATGAGGTTCTCTATTGAATCAAGAGTCCCTTTTTTAGATTATAAGCTTGTAGAGCAAACACTCTCTCAACCAAATGATAGCTATATTAAAAAGGGACTTACAAAATATATCTTAAGAGAAGCTATGAAAAATATTTTACCTGAAAAAATAAGGATGAGATATGATAAATTGGGTTTTGCAACGCCAGAAGATGAGTGGTTTAGAGAAGAGTTCTTTAAAGAGTATATAGTTGATATTTTAAATAATTCAAGTGAGACTTTTAAAAGATTTATAGATACATCTAAAGCTTTACAAATGTATCAAAAGCATTTAAATAAAGAGATAAATTGCTCAAAAGAGATTTGGAAATGGATTAATTTAGAGCTTTGGATTAGAGAATTGGAGAGATAAAATGGAATTAAAATATTTAGATAAAGAGGATTATGATAAATGGAATGAATTTGTAGAAACCTCTTTACAAGGCTCAATTTTTTCAAAAACTTGGTATCTTAATGCTCTAAAAGTTGATTATAAAATATTAGTAATCGAAGAAAAAAATATAATTAAAGCAGGAGTAGTATTAGCTAAAAATGAGATTAAAACCTACTCAAATCCAATGTTTGATAAGTATCTTGGTATTATTTTTATGCAAACAGATGGAAATAAGCAAAAGATAATCTCTAATCAATATAAATTTGTAGAAAAATTAGCTCAAGAGCTAAAAGAGATTAACTCTTTTGATTACTATTTTCATCCAATGTTTACAAATTGGATTCCTCTATCTTGGTATGGATTTACACAACAAACAAGATATACCTATCGAATAGAGAATAACAAAAGTTTAGAAGAGATTAAACAGTTATATCACTCAAATCTTAAAAATGATATAAAAAATGCAGTTAAAAATAGTATTTCAATTAAACAAAATATACCTTTTGAAGATTTATGGGATTTAGTAAATAAAACCTTTATTAGACAAGGTAGTAAATCTCCATTTAATAAAGAGAAGTTAAAAAATTTTATTAATACTTTAGAAGCAAAAAATGCTTTTATATCTTTTGGTGCATATGATAAAAACAATAGAGCAATTTCAGTGTCTGGAATAGTTTATGAAAAAAAATCAGCATATCTACTTTTAAATGGAATTGATATAGAAAATCAAATAAGAGGTGCTAATGCCTATATGATAGATGAAAGTATCAAATATTTTCATAATAGATGCAATTATTACGATTTTGAAGGCTCAATGCTTAATGGTGTAGAACAATTTTATAGACGCTTTGGAGGGGAATTAACTCCATATTATAAAATTTGGAATGATAACTTTTTAAACTTTTTTAAAACAAAAGCAAAAAAGATATATAAAAAAATAAGATATGGAAGATAGAGCCAAATTATGAAATATTTATAACTTATATTTTTAAAAAAAGATATAATTAACAATTAAAAATAGGAAAATATCGTGTATATTAAAAAAGATATAATATTAACATTTGATTTAGATTGGTGTAGTGATGAAGTTTTAGAATATACTCTTAATCTATTAGGTAATAATAGAGCAATTATATTTGTAACTCATAATACGAAACTACTTGATAAAATTAGATTAAATAAAAATATAGAGCTTGGAATACATCCAAATTTTAACTTTTTACTAAATGGAGATTTTAGATATGGAAAGAGTATAGATGAAGTTTTAAAATACTATTTAAATATTATTCCAGATGCCAAAAGTATTAGAAGCCACTGTTTAACTCAAAGTTCAACTATTTTAGATAGTGCTAAAGAGTTTGGGTTACAAAGAGCTTTTAATACTCTAATTCCTCATACATCAAATATTGAATTAAAACCATATAAACACTCAAGTGGTATTATTGAATATCCACACTTTTGGGAAGATGATGTAAGTGTAGATTGTAAGTGGGAGTGGAGTGTTGATAAATATTTAAACTATAAAGGCTTAAAAGTATTTAATTTTCATCCAATTCATATATTTTTAAATACCGAAGATTTAAATAGATACACACAAGCAAAGCCATATCTACAAAATTTTAAAGAGTTAGAAAAATTTATAAATAAATCAACTTATGGAACAAAAGATTTTTTTATAGAGTTAATGCATAAAATAGAAAATAAGGAGTAGTTAAATGCAAATTAAAAGATTAGAAGAGGAGTATTTTAAAGAGTATGAAGAGTTTTTATTAAGTTTTGATGAGAGCTTAGTTTACTACTCAATTAAATATAAAAATTTATTAGAAGATTTTTTAAAAGCAGAGTCTCAATATACAATAGTAGTTGATGATAATAATAAAATTCAAGCAATATTACCATTAATGAAAAAAGAGGGTAAATATGGAGTTGTTTTAAACTCTTTACCCTTTTATGGTAGTAATGGTGGAATTTTATCAAAAAGTAATGAAGCTCTTAATAAATTAGCAAATTACTATAATAAATTATCTAAAGAGGTTGCTTCAAGCACATATATTACAAACCCTCTAAAAGATAACTCTGAAGCTATCAAATATGATATTGTAGATAAAAGAGTAGGGCAGTGGACAAATATTGAAGAGAAAGAGAGTATTGAAGATGATTTAATGAAGAGTTTTTATCCAACTACTAGAACTAGTATAAGAAAAGCTATAAAGTCAGGTATAAAAGTAGAGATAGATAACTCTCAAATAGATTTTTTATATGAAACACATTATGAAAATATGACTTCTGTAGGAGGTAAACCAAAGGATAAAAGATTTTTTGAGTTAATAGATAAATATTTTGAAGCAAACAGAGATTATAATATCTATATAGCTAAAAAAGATGAGAAAATTATTAGTGCATTACTGCTGTTTTATTATAATAACACAGTTGAGTATTTTACTCCAGCAATATTAAAAGAGTATAGAAACTATCAATCAACTTCACTAATAATTTATAAAGCTATGATAGAAGCCTCTAAAAGAGGTTATAAATGGTGGAATTGGGGTGGAACTTGGCATACATTAGATGGAGTATATAGATTTAAACAAAAATTTGGAGCTATTGATAAAGAGTATAATTTGTTAATTAATATTAATAATAAAGAGATATATAAATCTAATAAAGAAGAGTTGCTTCAAGAATATGATAACTTTTTTGTTGTCCCTTTTGATAAATTAGATAATAATTAGGATAAGTTAAAATGAAAGACTTTACACACGAAAGTTATAAAGATTTATTAAAAGCATTTTTAAATGAAAATTATCAATTTATTAGAGTGATTGATTATTTTAATAATAATTTTGATTCTACTAAACCACTTATTATGATGAGACACGATGTCGATAGATATCCACTTCGCTCTCTTGCTATGGCAAAATTAGAAAGCAGTATGAATATTAAAGCAACTTACTATTTTAGAACTATACCATCTACTTTTAAACCAGAAATTATAAAAGAGATTGCATCTTTAGGGCATGAAATTGGTTATCATTACGAATCTTTGGCAGAGTGCAATGGTGATTATGAAAAAGCTATAAGTGATTTTCAAAAAAATTTAGAAAATTTAAGAAAAATATACCCAATTAAAAATATTGCAATGCATGGAAGACCAACTTCAAAGTGGGATAGTAGAGATTTATGGAAAAAGTATGATTATAAAAAGTTTAAAATTATATCAGAGCCATATTTTGATATAGATTTTAATAGAGTTTTTTATGCTACAGATGCAGGACGAGCTTGGGGTGATGAGTCTATTAATTTAAGAGATAAAGTTACAACAAAATTTAATTTTAAGATAAATAGTACAAATGATTTAATAGATATTATTAAAAATAAAACTTTACCAAATGAGGTAATGTTAAATATCCATCCTGAGCATTGGTCAAAAAATAGCTTAGAGTGGTATGAAATTTATACAATTAGAAAACTTAAAAACTATGTGAAAAAAGTATTAATAAAAAGTTCATAATATATAAATATGTTATATAAATTGTATAAATTTAAAAATTATAGTAATATTATACTATATCAAAATAAAGAGACAAAATGGAACTATCTTATCTTGAAAAGAGTGAATATAGTAAATGGAATCAATTTGTTGATGAATCAAATGAGGGTTCAATATTTTCTAAAAGTTGGTATTTAGATGCTTTGCAAATAGATTATAAAATTTTAACAATTAAGTTAAGAGATGAAATAAAAGCAGGTATTGTATTGGCTAAAAATGAGATAAATATATATTCTAATCCAATGTTTGATAAATATCTTGGAGTATTATACTCTAATATTTTAGGAGATAAACATAAAGTTACCTCTACACAATATAAATATTTAATAAGATTAACGCAAGAGTTAAAAAAGATAGGCTCATTTGATTACTATTTTCATCCAAATTTTAAAAATCATATTCCTATGCATTGGCAAAATTTTGTTGCTCAAGTTAGATATACTTATATTATAGACAATAGTAACTCATTAGATTTAATTTATAATAATTTTCAAAAGAAGATAATCAAAAAAAATATTCAATATGCTCAAAATAGAGGGGTTACAATAAAAAGAGATATAGATTTTGAGACATTTTGGGATTTAGTAAATAAAACTTATCTAAGACAAGGTAGCAAAGCCCCATTTAGTAAAGAGAGAATTAAAAAATATATACAAATATTAAAATCTAAAGATTGTTTTGAATCATTTGGAGCTTTTGAAGGTGGTAAATGTGTTGCTGTATGTGGATTAGTATATGAAGAGAAATCATCATATCTTCTATTTAATGGAATAGACACTAGTATGATAAGAGGGGCAAATGCTCTAATGATATGGGAGAGTATTAAATATTTTCATAACAAATGTGCCTTTTATGATTTTGAAGGCTCAATGCTTCCTGGAGCTGAGCCTTTCTTTAGAAAATTTGGTGGAGAGTTAAGAGTCTATTATAATATTTGCAACTATAATGCTTTTAACTTTCTTAAGAAAAAAGTAAAAATGTTTTATAAAAAAATAAGGTTTGGAAGATGAATATTTTAATTGATATAGGACACCCAGCACATGTGCATCTATTTAAAAATTTTGCAAAATATATGCAAAATAAAGGACATAATATATTGTTTACTTGTAGAGATAAAGAGTTTGAAATCTATCTTTTAGAGCATTATGGATTTAAGTATAAATCTTTTGGTAAAAAGTATAAAACTACTATTGGTAAAATTTTTGGATTAATTAAATTTGATTTAATGGAAATTTTAGAGGCAATTAAATTTAAGCCAGACCTATTTTTAAGTGCTGGTTCAATGTATGCAGCTCATGCTGCTTTTTTTTATAGAAAACCTCATTTTGCTTTTGAAGATACATTTAATATGGAGCAAGTTAATCTCTATTTGCCATTTACTAAAACTCTATTTGCCTCAAAAGTGCCTACTGGTATTAGTATTGACAAAAATAAATTATATCAATATAATGGTTACCATGAATTGGCATATTTACATCCAAATTGGTTTAAGCCAAATGAAAATGTATATAAAGAGCTTGGTATAGATGAAAATCAAGAGTATATTTTAATTCGCTTTGTATCGTGGAATGCTTCGCATGATAAGGGACAAAATGGAATATCAAATGAGCAAAAAGAGAAATTAATAGATAATTTATCAAAAAGGGTTAAAGTTTTTATTTCATCAGAAGCACCTTTGCCAAAAAAGTGGCAAAAGTATAAATTAAATGCCCCAGCACACTTAATTCATGACATAATGGCAAAAGCAACAATGTTTATAGGCGAGGGTGCAACTATGGCAAGTGAGTGTGCAATGCTTGGAACACCTGCAATTTATGTTAATAGTTTAGAAGCTGAAACTATAAGAGAACAAGAAAAATATGGCCTACTCTTTAAATATAATAATGGAATAGGAGTTTTAAATAAAGCCTTAGAGTTACTTAATATGCCAAATAGAAAAGAGCATTTCAGTCAAAAACAAAAAGAGATGTTAAGTAAAAAAAGAGATGTTACACAAATGTTAATTGATTATGTAAATAGTTACTTTAAAGTTGATATATGAGTAGATTAATTTTAATAGTAATATTGACAATAGGGCTTTTTGCATCAAAAATTGAGATACTTCAAAAAATAAATTTAAATGATACAAAATTTGACATCCCATTTAACGAGGTATCAGGAGTTACTTATGATGCAAAAAATAGATTACTATATATGATAAGTGATAATGGTGCATTATATATATTTAAAGCATATTTTGATGATAAAGCACATTTAACTCCACTAAAAGCTTACTATTTACACGATAAAAATGGAACAATTTTGCCTAAAATAGATAGAGATAGCGAAGATATAACTTTAGATGATAAAGGTAATTTATATCTTGCATTTGAGCGAAAAGAGAAAATTTCTCAATACTCAAAAGATGGAGCAAAGATAAAAGATTTACCCCTACCAAAGCCACTTTTAGATTTACAATTTAGAACAAATAATAAAATATTTGAATCTTTAACATATAATAAAAAGTATGGATTATTAACAGCATTAGAGAATCCTCCTTATGGAATAAAAAGGAGTAAGCAATCGATATACTCTTTAAGTGGTAGAGTGTGGAAATTTAAAACAACTAAGAAAAAAAGACCCTCTATTACTGCTATTGAGACAATTGATGATGAAAATATTTTAATATTAGAGAGAGCTTTTGATGGTTTTTTTGGTCATCATGCAATAAGTTTACAAAAGTTCAATTTAACAACTAATAAACAAGAGTTAATTTGGCAAATTGATAACTACTGTTTTGATAGTATAGAAAATTATGAAGGTTTGGCTAAAGTTGATAAAAATCACTTTATTATGATAAGTGATGACAATAAATTGCCAATTTTTAATACGATATTGATATACTTTAAGTTAGAAAATTAAATTTTTTACAAATATAATATTATATTATATTTATATTAATAATTTAAGGGGTTAGATATTGCAACAAGTAAATAGTAATATGGAGATAGAAGAGTTAAAGTTTAGTGATTTATTACTCGTAATTAAACGATATAAATACTTAATTCTTTTAATTACTATCTTTAGTATATTAATTTCTGTTGCAATTTCATACTACAAACCAAATGTATATAAAGCACAAGCAACAATTGAGATTAGTAGAAATCCAAAACCCTCAGGTGGTGTGCAAGATATGCTACAATCTGCTTTAATGGGTTCTAGTGGAAGTGATGTAGAGACTCAAAAAGCTATATTAAAATCTCGTATGGTTATATTAGATGTAATGAAAAAAGTTAATGTTACAGCACATATTTGGGCTGTAAATAGATTTTATAAACGAGAAGAGATATATTTAAATACTCCTATAAAAGTAAAAATCTATAAAGGTCTTGGTATAAAATTTAAATTGTTACCAATTAATGATAATATATTTCAATTAGAGTTTAAAACAAGAAGAGCCGATGGTAGTAAAGTTAACTATAAAAAGATATTGCATTTTAATAAAATCGAGGGTAATGAAGATTTTAAATTAAAAGTAGTGAGAACAAAACTACCTATATCTGCAAAATATTATGAATTTATTATTTATGACCCACAAGTTTATGCTGATATTTTAAGAAAAACGAAGATTAAGATATTCCAACTTGAAGATAAATCTAATATTTTAGGTATAAGTTACGAAGATAATGTAGCTCAGCGTGCAACAAAGTTTGTAAATACTTTAGCAAAAGTATATATGAAAAAGACTGTTGATTATAAAACACAACAGGCTAAACAGACACTAGATTTTATTAATAAACAATTAGAGATTATTAAAAAAGAGTTAAAAAAGTCAGAATTAGATATTAGAAAGTTTAAAATTCAAAAAAAGACTATTGATATTCAACTTACAGCAACTCAAACATCTAAAGCTCTATCTGATTATGAAAATAAAATGGGAATTTTAAATATGCAAATTTCTATTTTACAATCAGTTTATAATAAAATAAAAAGAGGAGCTGATTTAAGCACACTATCTCTTGTTGATATAGGTTTAGATAAGGGAATAACATCTTTTTTAATAAATGAGTTACAAAAAGATATTTTAGATAGAAAAGCTCTGCTTAGACGATATACTCCAGCATATCCAGATGTTCAAAAATTATCTATTAGAATAAAAAGTTTGAAGCGAACAATTAGGGCATCAATATATAATATGTTAAAAAATTTAAATACTAAAAAAGCAATTTTAAAAAAACAGATGGCTGTATATCAAAGAAAATTAGAAGATTTTCCAAAAATGCAACAAGATTATTTAACGCTTCAAAGAAAATTTGAATTTAATAGTAAACTATATAACTATTTATTAGAGAAAAAGACTGAAGCAGAAATTAAAAAAGCTGCAATTATGAACCAAAATAGAATTATTGACCTCTCTATATCTCCAGAAGAGGAGAGTAAAAAAAGTATAGTAATGGTAGCCCTATTTGGACTCTTAGAAGGCTTAGTAATAGGTATAATTTTATCATTTGTTTTAGATTTTTTTGATGGGAAAATTAAGAGCGAAGAGGATATTAAAAAGATTACTTCAGCACCTATTTTAGCCTCTATTCCAAAAATTAAACTAAAGGATAATAAACAACTTATGCTTGATGAAGATTCTCCAAAAGAGTTGTTGGAGGGGTTTAGAATATTAAGAACAAATTTAGAACTTATGATTGAAAATGAAAATACTAAAGTAATTACAGTTGTATCTAATACAGAAAAAGAGGGTAAGACAACAATTGCTATAAATTTAGCTCACTCTCTTCAAATGATAGATAAGAGAGTTTTAATTTTAAATTTAGATTTAAGAAAACCTATAAATAGTGACAGCTCTAATAATAGTTTAGGTTTAAGTGATTATCTTTTAGGTAAAGCTAGATTAGATGATATATTAAAGCATACTAAGTATAATAATTTAGATATTATAGTCTCTGGAACTTCAATTAATAATCCAAGTGAATTAATAAGTTCACATAAGTTAAAAGAGTTAATAGAGAGATTAAAAAAACATTATGAATATATAATATTAGATACACCACCAATTGGCTTATATACAGACACAAGAGTTCTATTTAAACAATCTGATATAGTCCTTTATATAGTAAGAGCAAATTACTCTAAAAAAGAGTTTGTTAAATCAATAGATAAACTTTACTCTAAAAAATATATTAAGAAATTTGGCATAATTTTAAATGCTACAAAAGATGTTAAAGGGCATAGATATATATATGGTTATTATAGTTAAAACTAAGTAACTAGTAAAAATTAAATACAAATAAATCTCAAAGGAGTATAGGGGTAAAGGAGAAGAGGTATAGAGAAAGTAACATCATATTATTAACTGACTTTACGCACTATAAGCATAATTAGCTGATAAAATCTTTAAATATGAAATGAAATCTCTAATAAAAATTGATTTAATATATAATGTCTTTATAGAGATTCCTCTTTAAAGGTTTTAAAATGAACAATACTTTATTAGTAGCAGATGTAGAAACACTAAAACACTCAAAAGAGATTTCAACTTTTAATATTCATAATTTTAAAAAGGATAAATTACTTAATAAGCGAGTATTAATAGCTGATGATTTTAGCGTAAATAGAATATTTTTAAAAAAAGTTATAAGCTCTTATGGAATTAATGTAGATACTGCTTCAGATGGTCAAGAGGTAATTGAAATATTAAAAGAAGATAAAAATTTTGATTTAATAATACTTGATAGTAAAATGCCAAAATTAGATGCATGTAAAACAATAAAAATTATAAAAGAAGATTTAAAAATAGATTCTATTCCAGTAATTATATATACAGCTTTTAGTTATGATTGTAAAATTGAAGATATGGTTAAATATGGTTTTGATACTTTTTTACCAAAGCCATTTAATACAAATCAATTAGAGTTTATATTATATAAATATCTTAAGCAAAAATCAAATAAAAATGAATATTTAAAAAAATCTAAAATAGATAGTTATGAAGAGTTTTTAGCTATATATACAGATAGTGCAAATGTTTTAAAAAATCTTATAATTAAAAAAAAGTATTATGAATCTAAAAAATTGCTCAGTTTTTTAAAAAATATTTCAAAAGAGATTGATAATATGGATATATATAAATTAGTAGAAGAGTTAGAAAGGTATTTAGAAATTAATACTATAAATATTAAATTAATTTACCAATTAGAACATCTTTTAACACAAGCAAAAATTCATACAAATAATATATTGAATAAATATGTAGCATAGAGAGTTTTAATGTCAAAAAATTTATTAATATTATTAATTTTATCTATATCTATTTATGCTAACTCGAATATTATCTATTTAACCAAAAAAGGTAATTCAACAAATGACCAAATTAAGATTAATAGAGCTTTAGAGAAAATATCTAACAATAACTCTTATGATACTCTATATTTAAAAGGTCCAGCAACTTATGTAATAGATGAACCTATTATAATTCCAAGTAATGTTAAATTAACAGGTGATAAGAGTGTTACTCTAAAGTTAAAAGATAATTTAAATTGGGCAAAATTAAAACCAATGATTGGTCAAAAAAAAGCAAAAAAGTGGACACCATTTGGGACAAAAGGTGATAGTATATCAAATGTAGAAATTTATGGCTTTAGTATTAGTGCAGGAGAGCAAAATGCTCCTGAAGGTTCAACTTATTATCCATTAATTCACTTTTATAATCCTAAAAATATATCAATACATGATATGAATTTAACAAATAGTAAATGGGATATTATTAGATTATCTTATTATGATAATTATAATAGACCAAATATAAATGTAAAGATTTATAATAATTACATTAGCCACTCTGGACATGAAGGTATATATGTATCAAACTCTAAAAATTTTGAAATATATAATAATAAAATTTTACATACAAGAACAAATTGTGGTATAAGATTGGAATATACTGATAATTTCAAAATATATAATAATATAATAAAAAATTCACTAAATAAACCCCCAAGTGGATATGCTGGAATTTGTGTAAATAACAGATATGCACCTATTTTAAAAGCTGAAATTTTTAACAATGAAATTAAAGGTAAAAATGGTGGTATTGTATTAGATGGAGAAGATGGAAAATATAAAAAAGGCACAAGAGGTGGTGTCTATATTCATAATAATAAATTATATAATATTACAGCTATAAAAGTAGGAGATAAAGAGTTAAGTGGAGCTATCCGAATAAATGGATTCGATAAAACAGTTATTGAAAATAATACTATTAAGGATAGTCAAGCCGATGGTATAATTTATGAAGGTTCAAATAATAAAGGTAATAATTATACAACAATAGTAAGGTATAATACTATAATTAATAATAAAAGATGTGGAATAAATAATAGTGACAAATCAAAACATTTTCATAAATTTATATTACAAAATAATAAAATATATGGTAATAAAATCAATTATTGCAATATTTTACAAACTAACAAACAAGATTACTCGAAGTAGTAACCTAAAATTAAAATCGAATATAAAGGGGTAGAGGTCAATGCCATTAAGTTAAGAATTTGTGTTCTTTTCTTGAGGCTAAAGCATCTGGTTCCTAGGGATTATAAAGTTCTATTTTAGAATCGGATACTTTAGTTCCATTGCTTAACTTAATGGTATTAAATCTCCTCATTGGAAATGCATACAGAAATTCAAAACTTCAATATACAATCCAAAGCAGAAGCTTTGGAACCACCGACTAATTATTTTAACATAATTTGGTTGGTTTGAGTGGTAGTTGTATTATACAAGCGAGATGAACTTAGAGTTTAGGGTTAGGTTCATCACTTGACCCCGTTCCTGAGTGATAGTGCTTGAGTTGTGGTTGTTTGCAAAAAATTTTACTCGTTTCCAAAGCTCCTGCTTTGGAGTGTATATTGAACTATCAATCTTCCGTATGTGTTCCAAAGCTGGAGCTTTGGAACAAGGTGTGGGATCTTCAGAGACAAACCGCTGCAATGTCGGGTCATAATACCTAGTCTGCTACCGATACTAGTATAAGGTTTATTATAGCTTAAGTTGGCTTAGGATTGGTAGG
>CAYPVY010000002.1:0-24486 GCA_964414305.1 uncultured Nitratifractor sp. | reverse complement strand
AGGAGAAGTAAGTGAAAATTATAGTAAAAATTTTGGCACTTATTGGAGCAGCAGTTATTGCTCTAGGTATATATTTTTGGTTTAGTGGTATAAAAAATTTAGATCCAAAAGCAAAAGATGTTTATTCACATATGATGAGCACTCTATTAAAAACTGGTGATATAGCAAAAGCAACAGTAAAAAAAGTTAAAGTAAAAGATGGAATTACTCCAGATGAGATAGTAGAATCTCTAAACTCTATTGCAGTTGAAAAAGGTATGAAACCAGTTGGAGATTTGCCACTATCAAAAGAGGTAGAGCTAAGAACTGGTAAGAAACAAAGATATGTAAGGGTATTATCATATTGTAATCCAATGATTGCAATAGATATGGTTAAATTCTCTATGGCATATGGTGCATATCTACCTTGTAGAATTGTAATTATGGAAGATGGAAAGGGTAAGCTATGGTTATATACACTTGACTTAGATATGATGATTCACGGAGGAGCACCTTTACCGCCTAATATGCTAAAATATGGAAATAAGGTAAAAGATGCAATTTATTCTATGATGGATAGAGCGGCAAATGGGGATTTTTAATCCTCTTTTGTGTATATAATCTTTTTATGATTTGAGTTTAGTATAAGTCTATTACCAATAATTTTATACTCTTTAATAGTTGTTTTATGGCTACCTAAGCTTTTTTTACAAGCATTTGAAAGGGCTTGATATCCAAAATCATCTTTAAGAGGTTTTGTTATACCAGTTTGACATCTTATAAATTTAGCTTTTATATATTTTGGCTCTTTCTTATAGATAAACTCTTTTGTTATATAATACTCACCTAAGTTTTTACCACTACTATCTTTTACTTCAAACCATTTGCTACTAATTAGTTTGCCATTTTTAAAAAATTGCTCTTTTCTTGTAATATTTATTGTAGTTTTGCTATCAACCCTTTTTTGCTCTTTTGTAAACCAATTGCCATAAAGACTCTTTTGTATAGATATGAACTTATGTTCATTTGCACATCCACCAATTAAAATAGTAAAAGAGACTAGATATATCAATTTTTTCATTTAAGTGCCTTTTTTAGCTCAATTATATCAAATTAAAACTATATTTTTGGCAAATTCCAAGCTTTGTAGTATGCTATTACACGAATTGATGTGCCTAAAAGAAGGGTTAAAAAAAGTGTATAGATATTTATAAAATCAAAAATATCTAAACAATATATTATTAATCCAATGAGTAAAGATATTGTTCCATAAAAACCAGTCTTAAAAATTAAAGGGACTTCATTTATTATTATATCTCTAACAATTCCGCCACCAACAGCACTAATAAAGCTAACAGTTAATATACCAGTTATATTAAAATTACTCTCAATTGCAAGTAGTGCTCCAGATATTGAAAAAGAAGATAAGCCTAAAGAATCACTTAAAATAAAAATTTTGCTATTTTCAATATTTTTTTTCTTATAAGGACGAAGGGTTATGATTGCTATTATAGCTATTAAAACAATTATTGCTGGAGTATTATGAGTAAATGAATATGGAGTCTTATCGACTATAATATCACGCATAATGCCTCCACCCAAAGCAGTTAAAAAAGAGGCTATAAATAGACCAAGCAAATCTAGATTATGTCTAATCCCAACCAATATTCCACTAATAGCAAATGCAATAATTCCTATAAAATCAATTACTTCAAACATTATAGAAGTTTATCGAAAATTCCTTTTATCTCTTTTGGGATTACTTTTTTTGGAATTATCTTTTTGATTTCATCTTTTGTTTGGTTATCTTCAATTAATTGCAGCTCTTTTGGAATTATCTTTTTTATTTTTTTATCCAATCCTCTTTTTTCTAGCTCTTTTAAAACTCTTTTTTTAATCTTCTTTTGAACATATCCTGCTAAAATAAATTTAATATGAGGGTTATCTATAGGTCCACTAATTCGAAAATTATAATCTTGATTCTTTTGAGTTATTTTTACTCTAGCATCTATAGTTTGATTATTTATATCTAATTTTGCGTTATAGCTTTCGATTTTTACTCTTTGTGAATTAGTTTTTAAATTAAAGGTAATTATATTGTTATCTATAACTCCATCAATATTTGCTTGAGTAAATATCTCTTGTGATAAATCAAAGTTTGCATAGTGCTTTAGCATCTCTACTAATCTTGAATTTAAGAATCTAGCCTCATCTAATCTTATAGTAAATTTACCTAGTTTACTATCACTATTATAATCTAAATCTAGTTTTGCAACACCATCTAAAGACTCTTCTAAATTTAGCATTCTAAATAGTCTAATTACACTAACTCCTGCAGCATTTAATTTTAATTTTGGCTGGTCATATATAAAGTTTATTACACCACCTAGCTCATTTGCTACACCATTTATAGATAGCATATTATTAGATTGCTTTATATTTCCATTAATATTGAATGAACCATTTAGTGGCATACCAACAAGTGGTTTTAATCTGTTAAGATTATTAATATTTAATTGATATTTTGCGTTAAGTGTTTGGTTGTTGATATTGTAATTTAAATATTCAAATTTAATTTTAGCAAAACTTGTATCTACTATGGGTTTACTTAAGATTATCCCATTTTTAATTTTAGATTTATTTATTAATAGTGAGTATCTAAATTTTTCTCCTAAATTTATATCGTGTAATCTTTTTATTAAAGGAGTATTTAGACTTCCAACTGATTTTACGCTGATTGAACCATTTAATTTGTCAATATCTGTCAATTTTAACTGACCACTTGCGACCCCATTTGATATATATTTAGGGTAATTTAGCATATAAATAGCTTTTGGTAAAGATATATCACTAAAGTTTGCATTTAAAGAATTGGTATTATAATCAATTTTTACATTGCCCCCTAGAGATTTTGTAAATGCTTGTAAATTAAGTTTACTATTTTTATATTCAACTCTTCCTTTTGCTTTTAATTTTCCTTTGAATACTTTTTTTGTAAACATTTGTAAAGCTTCTAAATTGTCAATATTTACAAAGAAACTTGTTTTTAAATGATTTTTTGGAATAATATATTGTAAATTTTGTAAATTTAGCTTTACAAAATTTGTCAAGACATTTGCAACTTTTAGTTTTAATATACCATCTTTTAAATACCCTTTTGTAGCTATTTTATATCTATAGCTAGGTAATCTTACCTTAAGTAATTTTTTATTGAGTGTTCCATTTGAAGATATATTAAATATTCCATTTAAATTCTTAGTATCTTTAATATCTATAACTCCATTTATTACTCCAGAGCTTAGATAAAAAGGTTGAGATAGAGTTTTTAAAACTTTTACAATAGATACATTTTTAAGATTTAGAATAATCTTTTTATTATTATAAAATAGCTTTATTAAACCTCCAAAAGATTTACTTTGTAAATTAGTTTGAAGAATATTTTTTTTATTATTTATATAAAATACTCCATTAGCCAATAATTTTCCTCTTAAGTTTTGATTTAAAAGCTCATTTAATCTTGAAAGATTTGGAATATACAAAGAGAAAAAGCCTTTGGCAATATTAAAATCTAAAGTTGAAGTAAGTTTTTTTATATTTAGCTTTAAAGAGGTGCTATTAAACTCTCCTTTTGATAGAAGATATTTACCTTTAACTACAGCTTTTGCATTGGCTACAAACTTTTCATCTTTTGGAATTTTGATTTTGTAATTTTTATATAATAGTGCTCTATTAAATCTACCTTGAGTAATTTTGATATTTGCATTACCTTTAGGATTTTTAATATCTAAATTTGGAAGTCTTGCATCTATACTAATTAGACCATCAATAAATGCAGGCTGTTTTAAAAGTGCAAATATTTTAGCAATTTCAGCACTTGCAATATTTGCTTCTATTGAGCTTGGTATTTTATCTTTTAATATAAATTTATAATTTACATCAGAGCCAAAAGCCTCGCCATTTCCATTTATACCAATATTTTTAATACTTCCAACAGCTTGACCTTTTACATCTAAATCAACTTTTATATCTCTATCATTTACAGTTACACTCTTTGCAGCTATCTTATAATCTAAACCAAACTTTTTTTTAAAATAATCAACATCACCTTCAGTATGAGCTTTTATTCCATTATCACTAATAGCATCTATACTAATCCATTTATATTTGCTATCAAGTTTGGTAATTTTAATTTTTGGTTTTTTAATCTTTTGTTGAAGATATGTATTAACTATTGGTTTTAATATAGCATTACTTCCAAATGGGGTAAATAATATTACAAATACTGAAACAATAATAGCAAGTAATGGTAATATAATAAAAATAGCTCTCTTCATCTCAAAATCCATAAACATTTTTCATATTATAACATATAAATAGATAAATTAAAGACTCTAATAGGTATAATTTATAAAAATATTAAAGGAATTAAATGAGATTAAGATTAATTGGAGTAGTTGCACTTTCAAGCTCACTATTTTTTATATCTTGCAGTAACAAAGCTTCATTAGAGCAAAGACAAAAGAGTTTTGAGAAAAAACTTGTTAAATTAGATGAAATCGGTTTAAAAGCAAATAATTTCAAACCAAATATGAACAAAAGTTCATTTGTAGTAAAAATTGACGATAGCAAAAAGTTAGCTAACTATATTTTGAGTTTAGTTAATTTAGATACTTTAGATGATAAAGTAAAAGATGAGTTAGCCTTATCTTTATCAAATATAGAAAAAATTGGTGTGGATGTAGATTGGAAAAAGTATCAAGAAAATAAAGAAGATAGTGTCTATGTATATCTTTTAGATTCAAGTAAATATACAAATAAAACTCTAAAAGAGTTAATTCAAAAAAAGCAAATAGGAGCATATCTTACATTTGATAATAAGGATAATCTAAAAAGAGTAAAAGCAAATGATTTAAATTTTATTGATAATAAAACAAATTTTATAACTAAAGATTTAATTTTAGATATAAAAAAATCATCATTTAATACAAAAGAAGCAAGGGCTTATGATATTAAATTTGACAAAATTGTAATAAAAGATAATGATAATAGTGGAGAATTTATAATATCTAATATAGTTTGTTCAGTTGACCAAGAAGATAAAATTTTGGGTAAACAAGATTGTAAAATTGGGGATATCAAGTTTGAAGGTGCAAGTAGATACTCAAAAGTAAAAAGTGCTATGGAGCTAAAAGAGCTAAGCTTTAAAACAAATACTTACAAAAAAGAAGAAGTAATAAATAGTGATGGTAGCATAAATCTTCCATTAGCTCTAATGTATAGTAGAAGTCAATATGAAAATTATGATTTTGTAATGAAAAACTATAAGTTTGATTTCAAATCAAAAGGTTTTAAATACCAAGATATAGTTAGTCTATATAAAACACTTAGTGAAAATAATTTAACTCAAAATCAAAGAGTATCAAAAATGTTTGATATTTTATCTAAACTATATAGCAATAAAATAGAGTTAAGCGGTAAAAGTAGCTATGATAGCTTTGATTTTAATGGAACAAAATATAAAAAACCTCTTAAGCTTAGTTTAACAAACTACAAAGGTGATTTTTTATTAACAAGTGATAAGACAATTAATTATTCAAGCAATACCTCTTATAATGCTAAACTAGAAGGAGCAGATAGAAGAGGAGAGTATGTAAAAATTACTTTACAAGATTATAGTGATAAATTTGCTATTAAAGATTTATATAACTTTATTCCAAATATATTAGATTTTGCCAAAGAGAGTGCTTCGAAAAATAGTTCACAAATAAATCCTATAGAGCTTCAAAAAAAGTTTTTAGATATAGCTAATAAAACTGTTCATAATGGTTTAGGAGTAGAGTTTGCACCTAAAGCAAAGAGTATATCTGTTAATGCAAATAATAAAGATATAAATATAAAAGATTTAGATATCGCATTAAATTTAAAGCTTGATAAAAATAATATCGATGTATCTAATCCTTTAGGTGGGTTATTATTAATTGCATCTATTAATGGAAATGGACATATAAAATTAGATAAAAATAATTTTGATAAATTAATTCAACAAGCCAATCCAAGAACTTCTGCAATTTTTGCAAAATATGCAAAAGAAGAGAATGGAAAAGTTATATTTAACTTAGAATTAAAGGGTGGACAACTATTTATAAATGGCAAGCCATTAAGATAGATAACTTTTTTCAAAGTTATCTATAAAATTTCTTAATTCAATCAGTTCTAAATCATTAAATTCATCTAACTTATTGTGAGTAAGTTTGATATATGTTTGCCAAACTCTTTTTGAACTCTCTTGTCTGCCTCTTTTTCTTAACTCAAAAGATACAGCTGCATTTATAAAACCTTTTATAATTAAAGTTAAATCATCTTTTTGTTTGCGTCTTGGAAACCAAAACTCCTCTAGTATTTCATGAGCTTCATAAAATTTATGAGCCAAAATATACTCTTTATACTCTTTTATCTTTATCAATACTTTCTCCTATAAGCAAAAGTGCTTCAAATTCAATATAATTTAGTGGGTAGTTATCTAATAGATATTTTATCTTTTTGTATCCAATATTTAAACCTCCACTAACCCCACTTTTTTGAATATATTTTAATATATCATAAGTTGTTTTAAACTCTAAATTGTAATTTATAGTCTCTATTTTAAAACTTTTATAGTTTTTATTAAATGCTTCTAAGATTTGATTTTTAGAGAGTATAGGAGAATTTATAGAGATAGTTTTATGAAGAGTTTTAAATGTATTTGAAGTAAATATAAAAAAGTATCCATATTTTGCTACACTTGAGCACATCTTCATAGTAAAATCCAAATCTTTTGCCCACTGTAAAGCTGAAGATGAAATTAATATATCACAATTTAAATCTTTAAATGTATCTTGTAAATTAAAATCTCCTTTAATTAATTTTACTCTTTTGTCTCTAGGATGAAGCTCTAACATAGATTTAGAAAAATCAATTCCATAAAACTCTTTAAAATCTATATTTTGTTTTATTAGCTCTTTATAAATTCTACCACTACCACACCCTAAGTCAATTATTGAGTCAAATGGTTTGTTTAACTCTTTAATTAATAATTTTGCTCCAAAAGATTGAACTATACTATACTCTTCATAACTAGAAGCAAATTTTTCAAATGGCTCTTTAATATTCATTACTACTCTTTAAAAGCTTTTTTTAGATATAATCGCGATAATTATATTATTTAATACTTAAAGAGGATTTTTTATGACATCAACTTTGTTTATTGTGCAAATTGTTTTATCTATAGTAATAACAATATTAGTTCTTATGCAAAAGAGTTCAAGTATTGGACTTGGAGCTTATAGTGGGAGTAATGAATCTTTGTTTGGGGCAAAAGGACCTGCTGGTTTCTTAGCAAAAGCTACTTTTGTAGCTGGATTATTATTTGTAATTAATACACTAGCACTTGGTTATTTATATTCTCAAGAGAATAAAAAGAGTGCGGTTGATACAATCCAAAAGGTTGCTCCAGCACCAAAAGCTAAACCATTTGTTCCAAAAGCTCCTACAACTTCTAAAACACAAGAGAGCAATACTACTAAGTAGTTTGCTCATTTTTTTTAAAACTAACTCTATATTTACCAAAAACTAGCTAAAATTATAAAAATTCAAATTTTAAGGATAGCACTATGATTGAAGAGATCTTAAGTGAAGCAAGAGAGCATATGCAAAAGAGTATTGATGCTATGAAAAAAGAGTTTTTAACTCTAAGAACAGGTAAAGTTACAACTGCTGTTGTAGATCATATAAAGGTAGATTATTATGGTAATCCAACACCTTTAAATCAAGTTGCAAGTGTTACTTCGCTTGATGCAACTACAATTGCTATTAATCCTTGGGAGAAAAATTTACTTCCAGAGATAGAAAAAGCAATACAACAAGCAAATATAGGTGTTAATCCAAATAATGATGGTGATTTTATTAAGCTTTTTTTCCCACCAATGACAAGTGAGCAAAGAGCAGAAATTGTAAAACAAGCAAAAGCAATGGCTGAGAAAGCAAAAGTTGCTGTAAGAAATGTTAGAAAAGATGCAAATAATAAAATAAAAAGATTAGAAAAAAATAAAGAGATAAGTGAAGATGAGAGTAAAAAAGCTCAAGATGATGTTCAAAAATTAACAGATGAGCATGTTGCAAAGATTGATGAAGCTCTAAAATCTAAAGAAGCTGATATCTTAAGAGTATAATTATGGATATAGAAAAAATTTATAAAGATGCAGGAGCTTTGCTAAGTGGACACTTCATCTTAAGTAGTGGTAATCACTCAGCAAATTATCTACAAAGTGCAAAAGTTTTAGAAGACCCAAAAAGAGCAGAAGTTTTAGCTAAAGAGTTAGCAAAAATTATAAAAGATGCAGGAGTTGAGGTAGATACTGTATGTGCTCCTGCACTTGGTGGAGTTATTGCTGGTTATGAATTAGCAAGAGCACTTGGGGTTCGCTCAATTTTTGTTGAAAGAAAAGAGGGTAAAATGGAGCTTCGCAGAGGCTTTGAAGTTGCAAAAGATGAAAAAGTTTTAATTTGCGAAGATATTATTACAACAGGTGGTTCAGCAATGGAAGCTGCATCAATTATGGAAGAGTTAGGAGCTAATGTAGTAGCTTTTGCTGCTCTTGCTAATAGAGGATTTTGTAAACGATATGGAACAAATAATAATTCCAAAACTAATTGCAAGCTACCTACAAATAAACCACTCTTTGCATTAGCTGATTTTGAGTTTGAGATATATGAGCCAAATGAATGTCCACTTTGCAAAAATGGCTCAACTGCAATTAAGCCAGGAAGTAGAGGAAATTAGAACAATTTCTACTTTCTTTTAAGTTATTTTTCTACACATTTATTTATTAAAATATGATTTTATACCAATTTATCTACTAAATATAAAATAAAATTGATAATATTCATTATAAAAAACAAAAGGTTTAAGATAATGAAAATTATTATATTTCTATTTACTCTTTTAATTAACTTATATTCTAAAAATCTAAGTTCTTTTGAACTATATCAATACTTAAATAATATTAGAGCTCAAAATAGCTATTGTGCACCAAAAACACATCCTTTATTTAGAGATGAAAACTTAGAAGAAGCAGCTTATGCACACTCTGTTGATATGGCATTAAATAATTTTTTAGGACATATTGGTTCTGGAACTAAATATGATACTTTTGGTTTTTTATATAAAACAAAAAGTAACTTTTTAGATAGAATCAGGTATTTTGGATTTCCTCTTATGCCTGGAAGTTTAATGGGAGAGAATGTTGCAAAAGTTTATAGCAAAAGTAATGATGTAACTAGTGCTTTTCAAAAAGCTCTTAAAAATTGGTTGCAAGATGGCCCTCATTGTAAAATATTAATGAATCCAAGATTTACTCATGCGGGCATATCATATTATAAGATTGGGGATTTTTATTATTTCACTTTAGATTTAGGAGAAAAACACTAAAGGTATCTTTGATACCTTTTAAGTGTTAATGACAATTATCATCTAATGCTTTTAAATTCTTGCAACTCTCTTTAGCCAATAAATATCCTATATATAACCCTAGTAATGCTGCTAATATAGCACAAAATTTAATATTTGATAAAACTTCTAACATATCTATTCTCCTATTAATTTAAATTCAACCCTTCTATTTTTTGCTTTATTTTCTGCTGTATCATTTGGAGCTATTGGACTGCTCTCTCCATAGCCTTTTGATTTTAATCTATTTTTATCTATCCCAAACTCAATTAGAGCTTTTTTTACCATATCAACACGCTCTTGTGATAATTTTAGATTATATTGATCGTCCCCATCGCTATCTGTATATCCTGCAATTTCAACTTTTACCTCTGGATATTTTTGTAAAATTACTGCAATTTTTTTAATGGTCTCAATCCCTTCTGGCAAAATTATGGAGCTATCTGTTTCAAATTTGATATGCTCAAGCTTTAAAATTTTGTTAATCTCTTCTATTGCCTCTTTTGCATCTTTTATACTTTTATCATTAGAAGCTATTTTATCTGTTTGAGTTTGTATATACTCTTTTGATTCTTTTTTTGGATAAGAGCTAGAATCAAGAGGATTAGTTCCAGCTTTTTTCTCTTCAATATTGCTATATCCATCATTATCACTATCATTATTTGGATTGTCATCTTGATTATCTAATTCATCAACTACACCATCACTATCACTATCTTTTTTTGCTGATTCAATAATATTAAATGCACCATCTCCATCGCTATCAATATTATACTCATATTTATCAAACTTTCCATCTCCATCTGTATCTATATTAAATGGATCACTATTTGCTTTTTCTTCATCTTTGTTTGATATACCATCTCCATCAATATCTTCATCTTCACTATCAGCTATTCCATCTTTATCAAAATCTGGTTTTGAAACTTTTTTTTCAATTTTTGTTTTTGTATCGGCTTTTTTATTATTTTGAGCGTTACTGCTTACTGAGTGAAATATGGCACAAAGTAATATTAAAAGGCTCAATATACAAACAGATATCTTAATTCTACTATTGCACATAATAATCCTCCTAAAAATTATTTATACTATTATAGCAAAAAAATTATTTTTTTGCTTCTATTGCTTTATGCACAACAGTAGTAAGACCTAACAGTTTCCAAGCTTGTAAGCCATCTCTATACCAGACAATCTTATCTTTTGGGTATCCTTTTTTGATTAGCCCTTTTATTAATTTTACAGATGCTTTACACCAAAGTCCTGAGCAAAATATTGCTAAATCTTTAGCATTTGAAAAATCATAACTTCCATCATTTTTTACTTTTGCTCCTAAAGCTTTAAATAAAGAGTTAGTGATTTTTTTTGAGTTTACCTCTATTACACTAAAAGGAATATTTATTGCACCTGGAATTGTCTCTAATCTATATGCACCTTTTAATCTAGCATCAACTAAAATTCCTTTTTTCTTGTAAACCTTATTTTTTATAAAATCTATTAATTCTAGTTCTCCAATAGTCTTTACACCATCTATTTTAATTGAAGGAATACAATGTGGTGGACAGGGTCTAGATGTTTTTGCAAAATCATCAGTTAATCTATTGGCAGTATCTTGTATCCTTTTAATTTTGACATTAACACCATTATCATCTATGTTTATATATGGTATATCTTTTGTTATTTTAACCAAAATATTTTCATTAGAAAATAAAATTCCACTTAAAACCAATAACAACGTGATAAGCACTCTTTTCATTCTAATTTCCTTGGCGTTTTAAATACTCTTCATCAACAGGAACTCTAAGTTTCATACCAACATAAATTTTATTTGGATTTTTAATCAAATCTGGATTTGCTTCATATATCTTTTTATATGCAGATGCTCTACCATAAGCTCTATATGCTATTGAGCTTAGAGTATCACCTTTTTTTACCACAATAAATCTCATCTCTCTTTCTCTATTTTTAATATCTTCTTTAAACTCTTTTGCATATTTAAGATTCTTCTCTTTTTGTTCTACCTCTTTTGTTTGAAGAATTGAGTCAATTTCAGCTGATAATTTTGCTATTTCATCATCTTTATTAATATTTTCTTTTACGATTACTTTATTAAATGTATCTATTTTTTTATTGATATTGCTTTTTGCTTTACTATCTTTTGATAAATTGTTAGTATCTATTTTTTCTTCTTTTAGAGTGTCTGTTTGAGCATTTTGAAGTGAATTTAATAACTCTTCATCACTATTTTTTGTATTAGTAGTAGTTTTTATATTTTGAGTATTGTTTTTTTGCTCTTTAGCCAACTCTTTTGCAACTAACTTTGCTAATACAGCCAACTCCTCTTGTGATAATTTTTTATTGGTAGTATTGCTTATAGCATTTTCTAACTTTTTATTACTCTTTTGTGTAGATACTTCTTGAGGTTTAGCTTCGCTATTTGATTGAATAATTTTTTCAAGTTCATTTAAATCTTCATTATTATCTGCGCTTTTAATTGGAGTATTAGCAACCTGTTTAATTGCTTGACTATTTTGCTCTTGTTGTCTATTTATGGTTTGTGCTGTGTTATAGAAACTTTTAGGTAAACTTCTATTGCTAATTAATGCAATAACTCCTAATGCTAATAAAAAAAGTATAATTAATAATATAATAATTATTATTAAAAACTTTTTATCATTACCATTACTATTGCCTACAATGATATTTTGCGAACTGCTACCAATTAAATCATCTATATTATTTTTATCTTCCATACTTCCCTCCTAATAGTCAGTTGATTGTTCTATTATTTTAACACCTCTATCCATCTCTTTAAGAAGAATTGGATTTGCTTTTAATAATAAAACTAACTCTTTTTTACTCAAATTACTCTTTTTATAAAAAGGCTCAATCTTTTGCCAAATATTTTTTACTTTAAGTAGTTGTTTTTTTATCTTTGGGTTTGTTGCTTTTGGTAAACCCATAGCATTTGAACCATTGATTAAACCATCTAAAGAATTGCTAAATAGCTCTATTGTCTTATTCATACTCTCTTTTGCTTTTTTATTGTTAAATTCAATACTCTCTAGTAACTCTTTTGTCATTTTTTGGCTTAACATCCTCTCTCTACCAGCTATATCAACAATTTTTAGCTGAGCCTTTTCTATAAAGCTTAGAGAACTATTATTAATATCTCTTAAAATCTTTACTAATCTATTTGATTCATCCAAAAGTTTATTATTGTTTTTTAGTATAAAATCTATACTTTGTGGATTCTTTTGTATAGTTTGTATATTTTTATAAAATTTTTCCCATAAAGTTGTAATTTTTTCTATTTGTTTAATAGCTTCTTTTGATTTGACAGGGGATATATTTAAATCGCTATCACCTTTGATAAATCCTATTAAAGTCTTATTATATAAATTTGAATAAGTCTTTAGCTTTTTGCAACTATTGGACATTAGGTTAAATTTGCACTCAATTGCTAATTTACTCAATCTTTGAGTTAGCATTCTTTGTTTACCAGCTACATTTATTAAATGTTTTCTATTAGATTTTTTTGTCGTATAACTATTTATTATTTCATTTAATTTCATAACTTGTTTTTGTCTATTAAGAGATTTTGTATATAAAATAACTGCTTTATTCATCTCTTCTTTAACATTATCAAGTGAAGCGATAACTTTTTTTGTTAAATCTTGATTATCTTTTTCTTTTATAGCTTTAGAAATCAGTGGTTTTGTATCTTGCCATTTTGACTTAACAATATCTAATTGTTTTCTAATTTTAGGAAGTTTTGTTCCAATTAAATTTAAATCTTTATCACCATTATATAGACCTTTTAATGTTTTATCAAATAATGAGATAGAATTTTTCAAAGAAGATATAGCTTTTTTAGGATTTATATTTGCTTGATATAGTAGCAAATCTTTTGCTATCATTTGAGTTAGCATTCTTTGTTTACCAGCTAGGTTTATATCATTAGCCATTTTTAATTTATTTCCATCTCCCAATTTTGTATATAGAGTTACAACTTCATTCATTTTTTTAAGAAGCGGTAAATTATTTTTATCAATATATTTAAATGTTTTGTCATTTAAGCCATTAAAACTATATACTGATTTAATTTTTTCATAAAATGGAATCCATAAATTTTTAACCTCTTTTAGCTTTTTTTCTATATCTTTATTATTTGATTTAACTAAGCCTAGAGTTTTATTTCCTTCTAATAAACCATTTAATATTTGATTAAATTTAAATGAACTATTTTTTAGATTTTTGACATTTTTATCTACATCTATACCTATATAAATAAGCAGGGCTTCTTTACTCATCTTTTGAGTTAGCATTCTCTCTTTTCCTGATAAATCAATAATTCTAGCTAACTCTTTATCACTCATTCCAAAAAGTAAATAGGTAAAAGATATAAATATATACAAATATTTAAGCATTTTTTACTTCTTGTTTGATTTAATCATTCTAAATCCAAGTATTTGCCAATATTGCATACCACCACGGTAATATTTTATTTTATCTTTTGGATATCCAATTTCTAATAGATGCTCCATTGCCCTTACACCTTGCTGACACCATGGACCATTATCAAATATTACTAATTTTTGAGCATTTGAGAAATCCCATTTATCACCTTTCTTTTTTGCACCCAGTATTGGTAAAACCTTTTCTAAATACTCTTTTGAAGTCTTTGGGTTAAGGATAGAAAATGGAAGATTTATAGCTCCAGGTATTGTGCCTTCTTTATACCATTTTGGCAATCTTGCATCTACTAATACACCTTCATTGTTACTAACCTCGTTTTGCAAAAATTTAAGAAGCTCAATTTCACCTATAGTTTCAATTCCTTTTATTGGTTCAAAAGGTTGAATACAAAATGGAGGGCAAGGTCTTGATGTCTTAGTATAAGAGTTTTTTAATTTATGCTTTGTATCTTGGATTCTCTCTATTCTAACAGGTTCACCCATAACATCAACATCAACATATGATAAATTCTCATCAATTTTTACTTTATACTCTTTTGCATCAATTGAAAATAATAATATTGTTACTAATAAAATAGTATATAATAATTTCATAACCTTAATCCTCCAATGTATATATAAAACATATATAACTATTAAAATGATACCATAATATAAGGCATTTGTATAATAAAAAAAATTGATTATTTAATAAAAAAAACAATAACTAGCCATTTATTGAGTATAAATTCTTTAAATTTTAATTAATTAATTTTTTAGAGTATAACAAAATTACACATATTAATCATTATGAAATATTTTTATAATTTTATATTTAATTTTTTTGATATTTTATTTTCATAATTTATATTGTATAATGTTAGAGATTTAAAATTTAAATGGAGTATATTATGAAAAGAGCTATTTTAATACTGCTTGGATTATCTGCACTTTTAGGTGCTGAAAATATTGTTAGTGATAGTTATGAAAAGGCTAAAGGAGTAGTAACTCAAAAGAGTTTAACTAAGCCAAAGCTTACAATATCTGAAGCTACTCTAAAAGCTATAAATGATGTTAGAAGTAAGCCTCAAATATGTTCTCAGCCTGTATCTCCATTAAGATGGAATCCAGTTCTTTATAGATATGCAAAAGAGCACTCTATTGATATGGCTTTAAATCATATGTTAAGTCATGTAGGTTCTGGAAAAGAGAGTGATAAAACAGCTAAAAGATTAGGTTTAAAAAGAGGCAGTTTCTTTTATGAGAGAGTAAATCAAAAAGCTAATAATAAAGATTTGTATAGCGGAGAGTTAATAATAAGAACAGATACTGCATCTCTAAAGAGTCCAAAAGAGTTAATTAATTATTGGGTTCAAAGACCAAAAGATTGCAAAGTAATAATGGATTCAAAATTTAGTGATGTTGCTTTAGCTAAAGTAGTAAGCAATGTAGATAAAAAAGCATATTGGACCTTGCTTTTAGCGGGTAATGGAATAGTTACAAAAAAGAAAAAGTAAAATTGGAGCAATATTATGAAAAAGATACTATTTGGATTAGCTATTTTCGCAATTTTGTTTAGTGGGTGTGATAAATTTGATAAATTAGTAGATAAAGTTAAACATAAATATAAAGAGTTTTTAGGTAAAGATAGAGGTAAAAGACCATTTGATATAGTTTATCAAGCAGAAAGCGATCCTAAAAATATTATTATATCATCAAGTTGTGGGGCAAATAGTTTGGTTGATTATATCTATTTTCAAAATCAAACACAAGCAACTAGAAATTATTATAGAGTTGTAAAATATAGCACTGCACCAAACTCTTTAAGACCATTTTGGGATATTAGATATGTAAATCCAGTATCAGCATATGTTAGAAACTCAGATGGTTCACACTATGCAAATCATAGTATATATACTGGGCTTGATGCAAGAAGAGGAGATAGAAATTTTATTGCTGGAACACCTATGTCTCAAACAGATCCATCAGGAAGTGTTGTAGAATCAAAGTGTGTAGGTGGTGCATTAACAGAAGGAACTACTCTAAATCTATTTGATGCACCTGAGCAAGCTTTAACATATGCAGGAGTTCAAAGTAGTTTTGTATATAATATAAATCCAAATCAACATATTTTACCTTGGAATTCAAATAAGAGTGGGAATTTAATGCTTCAAGCTCACTTTGATGAGCCATTATATTTTAATTATGCAAATAATGAAGGAGGAAGTGTATCTTTTAATTTTATTTTAAAAAATAGAAAAAATGGTAAATATATAAATTATGTTATTGGAGTTTATGCAGTTGGTGATGCTTGGGTAAAAGAGAAAGCTGGTATTAAGTTTGACCCAACTACAAACATAGTTCACGTAGCAACAGTTATTGATAAAGACTCTTGGTGGTCAACTATCTCACCTAAATCTAAATCCATAACAGAGTTTTATAACACTCCAGGAAAGACTACAAAAGATGATGGAGTATGGCCAAACTTCTTTAGAGTAAATGTATCTTATAACAATCTTTTAGCAGTTTTAAGAGAATTAAAAAATAATCCACCAGCAAATGTAGCAGGGCAAGATTTTGGGCTATCTCCACAAGATTGGGAACTTAGAAGTGTAATGGTTCAGTATGAATTAGAAGAAAATGGTGGAAAAGCCTCTTTGTCTGGTTCATTTAGAGGATTTGAGGTATATACAAGTAAAAATCCACTATAATTATTATTAAAATTATAGGAGATAGTAGTGAGCATATCTGTAATTATACCAACATACAATGCTCAAAACTATCTACCAAAACTATTAGATAAACTATCTTTACAAACTATTAATTTTGAATTAATCATTATTGACTCTAGCTCTACAGATAATACTTTGGATATTGCAAAAAAATATACAAATAAAATTATAAAAATTGATAAATCAGAATTTGATCATGGAGGAACAAGAACAAAAGCAATAAAAGAGGCTTCAGGAGATATAGTAATTTTTTTAACTCAAGATATTATACCAGCTGATAAAGATACGCTAAAGACTTTGATAAAACCTTTAGAGTCCAAAGATATATCAGCCGTTTATGGAAGGCAATTACCATATGAAGATGCGACTATTTTTGCTAAACATTTAAGATATTATAACTATAAAGATAGCTCATATATTAGAGATTATAGTGATTCAAAAATATATGGAATTAAGTGTGCTTTTTTTTCAGATAGCTTTGCAGCATACAAAAAAGAAGATATTAAAAGCGTAGGCTACTTTAAAGAAGGAACTATAGTAGGTGAAGATATGCATCTTGTTGCAAGATTGCTTTTAAGTGGTAAAAAGATAGCATATAATGCAGATGCAAAAGTTTATCACTCTCACAATTATACTATAAAAGAGGAGTTTCAAAGATATTTTGATACTGGAGTTTTCCATGTTAATGAGTCTTGGTTAATTGATAAGTTTGGAAAAGCAGAAGGTGAGGGCATAAGGTATATAAAATCAGAGTTTAATTATATAATTGAATCTAAAGAGTATGTTAAATTAATAGATTTTCTCTTTAGAAATTTTGCTAAATTTTTAGGATATAAACTAGGCAAAAACTATCAAAAAATTCCAAAACCAATTGCTAAAAAATTGAGTATGCATAAAAGTTGGTGGGATAGATGGGCGTAGATTTTAAAAATAATGGTATTGTTGAGATTAATTTTAAATTAGATAGTAATTTTTGTGATAGCTTAGTAGATGCTAAAGTTTTAACTCCATCAAATAAAGAGATAATATATCCTGCTTTTTGGAAAGGAGATGATAATTGGGCAGTTAGATTTATGCCCGATGAACTTGGGGATTATAGAGTTTATATAGATAATTTAGATGAAATTTTAGTAACTATTAAAAAAGTAGTAAAACCTCATAATATATTAAGAGTTGATAAAAACTCTTTGATAGATTCTAACAATAAAGCTTTTTTTTGGCTGAGTGATACTTGGTGGATGGCTTTAAGTGGTAGATTAAAATTTGAAGATTTTAAATATTTAGCAGATATTAGAAAAGATATGGGGTTTAATGTAATACAACTGGTTGTAGGGTTGTTTCCAGATATGGATAGTTTTGATAAAAGAGGGGAGAATGAGGGTGGATATGTATGGAGTAATAATTTTGAGAGTATAAATCCTAAGTTTTTTGAGGTAGCTGAAAAAAAGATTGAATATCTTTATAATAAAGGTTTTCATATTGCATTAGTTGGAGCTTGGGGCTATTATCTAGAAAAAATTGGAATTGATAAGATGAAGCTTCATTGGAGATATATAATTGCTAGATGGGGAGTTTATAGTTCTATTTGGATAGCTGCTGGGGAGGCAATAATGCCTTTTTATTTAAGCAAAAATAGATTACTTGAGAGTAAGAGATTAAGAAGTGGTTGGCAGGAGTTGTTAACTTACATTAAAAAAATAGACCCTTATAAAAAGATATTAACAATCCATCCAATCAATAATGCTTTAGATGAAATTAATAAAAAAGAGTTACTAGATATAAATTTGCTTCAAGCTAGTCATCAAAGTTATATTAGTATTCAAAAAGCAATAGAACTTTTAGATAATTCAAAAGATATTGTAACCATTATGGATGAGATTAATTATGAAGGAATCTTAAGAGATAATTATGATGGAGTTATAAGATTATCTTTTTGGAAATCAATCCTTAAGGGTTCAAAAGGTTTTGGATATGGAGCTAATGGTATATGGCAAGTAAATTATAAAGATGTGGTTTTTGGTCCATCTCCTAATGGTGCAAATTGGGGCAATATCGCTTGGGATGAGGCACTAAAATTTAAAGGTGCTAAAGATATTGCTAAATCAAAAGAGTTTTTAGAAGAGTTTGAGTGGTGGAAATTAAAAGAGGTTAATATTTTGAGTCCAAAAGTTGATAAAAATGACCCAAAAGCTCCAATTGTAGCTTCTATTGAAAATAAAATATTTTTATCCTATTTTTATAATCCTATTGCCCCTTGGGATGATAAATATAAATTTAAGTTAGAGCCAAATAGTGTTTATAGTTATTATTTTTATAGTCCAAATAGTTATAATAAGAGTTTAGATAAAGAGTTTACTACTAATAGCAGTGGTTATTGGGAAATGGAAATACCACCAAGCTTAGATGATTGGATTTTAGTAATTAAACAAAAGGCTACAAAAAATATAGCAAATAGTTTTATCTCTAGGCTCAAAAGACTACTATAGTCTATTGAACGCTATTAATTAATCTTTGGTAGTTAGATTTAGTAGAGCTATTTATATTTAAGCCTTTATTTATATATACATAATCTTTTCCATTTTTATCTATATATGCTTTTAGGGCTTTATTTTCTAATTTAACATTACATCTATATTTGTTAAACATCTCTTTTCTACTTTGACTAAAAAGTATTTCAACATCACCTGCATGGTGGTCCCCATATGTTCCATAAATATTTGTTCCTAAAAGATGATGCATTAATGGAATATTTGCATTTTTAAATATATCTAAGGCTCTAATTTTTCTAATATCTCCTCTTTTATCATCAATAACACCAAATGGAATTCTTCCATGCAATTTGCTATAAACATCTTTAGTTGCTCTATATGCTTTATCAGTCGCTGCTAGATTAAATTCTCTAGAGCACTTTTTATCAAGAGGGTTACAGCCCATACCAATTATAAGCTCTTTAACCTTTAGCTTAAATAATTCTAATCTTTGCGGGTTAGATAAAAATTTACTCAAAAAGATTAATTTACCACCTGTTGCATATGTTACTGTTTTGTCCTCTTGGGACTCTAACTTATTTTCTAAAACCTCAATTGCATCTTCTATTGAACTATCATTTATTATATCAGTATAGTTTTCAAGATTATTTGTTAATTTACTTCTAAATGCTCTATCACTAGTTCCATGTGCAAGTGTTACAGGTATATTAGAGTTAAATTTATCTAATATAGATCTATAGAGCATATTTGTTTTATCACTTAATCCATCTTCACTAACTATTATTAGACCAACATTTACATTTCCTCTTTTATGCTCTTCAATAGCATTTAAAACTAAAGGAATGTAGTCTGGGTCATATGAGTCATTATCTAATATTAAAGTATCCTCATTGCTAAGTTTAAATTGTAATTCATTTGTATTTGAACTATTAGTATTATTTGTATCATAAATAATATTATTTCTTTTCATTGCAAACATTTCATCTAAATAATCACAACCACTTAGAAATATCATTATTAATATAAAAAATATATATCTCAAAATTTATCCTTTTATGTAAAAAATATGTTTTAGATATTAAAATAATACCAAAAAATCTTTATTTTATACTTAAAAAATAAAAAAATTTAATTTTTTATTTTTTTATCTATTGTAGTAGTTTTGTGATATAATAATATTAATCTTTCGTGGAGAAATTATGATTAAAAAAAGAGAATTTTTATTATATTTTATAATCTTTATCTCAGTTATTGCTTTAATGATATTAACCCATAGGACATTTTTAGGTGTTCAAGATGAGGCACAATTATATGCAACTTTAAAAAATGGTGAACCTCTTAATTATATGACAAGCTATCCACTTGCTCTTATTGGTGGTTTTTTATATTCACACTTTCCATCAATGCAGTGGTATAGTATAATAATGACATTTTATATAGTCATTATATCTTTTATTTTATCTCTTTATATCTCAAAAATTGATTTTGCTAATAGATATATTAATATTTTACTTAAAGTTATAGCTATAGTTTTATCAATATTATTAATTGTATATCAGTTATTAGAAGTAGATGTAACTTCACCTACTCTTATTTTAATAGTTTTAGCAATACCGCTTTTAAGATATAATCAAATATATTTTTGGGCACTTTTTTGGATAGCATCTTTTTTAAGAGAGCAAATAATATTCTCTTTACTTCCTTTAATAGTTTTAGCATATTTAATAGCATTTAAAAAAGATTTTATTAAGGATAAAAAATCTTTTTTTATTAGTTTGATATTTATTTTTGGAATTTTATTTAATCATTTTTCTTATAAATTAAATCAAACTTATGATAAGTGGATGGATTTTACAGAAAAAAGAGCCTATTTTACAGATTTTGGGGGTGTTCCAAAACATAATATTTTATCTGAAGATGAATTTCACTTAGCTAGAACATGGTGGATTATAGATCAAGATTTATATCCATATAAAAAAGTAATGGCTGATGCTGGTAATATCTTTGATATTATAAAATTAAGATTTTCTCATATCCCACCTAAAAAATATACAAGATTGATGTTTATAAAGCATCCAATATTATACTTTTTAATACTACTATCAATATTAGTCTCTTTATGGACAAGAAGTATAATAAAATTAATATTATATGCTCTATTTTCTATTGCGGTGATACTACTTTTAATTGTTAAAGATGTAGATAGAGTTACTTTACCTATAATTTTGCTTTGGTTTAGTGTATTGGTTTCAGATTTTTGGTGTATTTATAAAAATAAAAAGAGTCAAATTGCAACAATATTTATAGCTATTTCACTTTTAGCAGCTTCATATTTTATATATATAGATATGCCAAAAAATAGAATTACAAACTTTAAAAAACGAGAGAAACTTGCAAAAGAGTTAAAAGATTTTATAAATGAACATAAAAACTTGCAATTAGAACTTACTACTGGTTTTCCATCTTCATGGGAATATTTAATTGAAGCTATAATGCAAAATCATCTCTTTGATGAAAAAAATTGGGTAGATTATGATAATGACCTTTTATTACAAGGGTGGTTTAGTAGAGTGCCTCTTGTATATAAACAGCATAATGTATCATTTAGAGGAGTTGAAAGAAAATATAAGCACTACCATGATTGGCTAATATCTCCACAAGCAGCAATTATAGGCTCAAAAGGAGAGAGTAGACATAAAAGATTATTTTTAATAAAAAATTTAATGAGAATGTATGATGAGAAATTTCCTAAAAAAGGTTGTAAACATAAAGTAATTGTTGTAGATGAGAGTAAGCACTTTATAATACATAAAGTTATAGAGTTTTGTAATAATTTTAAAAATCAAAAGCCAATATGGAACTTATTTGATAATTTAAATAATATAAAATTTGAAAAACTAAATTTAAAAGGGAAAAAGTTAATTTCAATTGATAAAGATCCTAAAATGTTTATTAAGCTAGAGAATATAAAGAGTAAATTTGTAGTAATTCATATACAGTTTCACTCTACTAAAAAAGATATTTTTCAAATATTTTATAGATATAAAAAAGATATTACATATAATGAAGATAGATCTATAATAAAATATATTAAAAAAGGAGATAATACAATAGATTTTATTTTACCTACAAAATATTTAAGCAATACTATAAGAATAGATCCAATGCTTGGCAAAGGAATATATAAGGTATATGAGTTTAAAATTTATCCCCTAAATGTTAAAAATCTATTTAAAAGATAAAATATAGTGCTATATACAACCATACCTGCAAAAAATGCAATATCAGTTGGGATTAGATTATTTTCTACTATAAATCTAAGTGTAAAGTAGCTAATAAAATATGATATCCCAAAAGCTATTAAAAATTTAATAAACTCTTTATATTTATCTTTTTTACTTGAAAAGACAAAATGTTTATTTAAAAAAAAACTTATTATAAAACCTATAATATAGCTTAATAGATAAGATAATGAGTAAGTTAATCCTACAATATGAAAAAATAGTAAAATAGTTATATATCCTAAAATAGTATTAAAAGCACCTACGATAACAAATTTTAAAAATATCTTATCAAAAAATATTTTCAACATAAATTTAATCTTTTTTAAGCGATAAAACACTTTTTAGCTCTATCGTTCTATCACTACTTAGTCTATATTTTTTTTCACCTAAATCATAAAAATCTATATCTTTATCAAGTTCTACATAGCTTGGATGTATCATTATTTCATAATTTTGTTTTTCATCTTTTAGTTTATATAAGATATCACTATCAACAACACCAGTATATAAAATAGAATAGAAGTTAATATCTTTATATAAATCGCAATATTTTTTATCTATTGTAGTAAAGGTTTTAAGAAGTAGATATTTTATTATACCACCATTTGATATAAAATTAAATTTCTTATTTAGAGATATAGATTTAGTAAAACTCTCTTTTATTAATCTAACTCTATTTATATTATATTTTTTTGCTAATTTTATAACTATTTTATAGATGTGAGGTATTAAATGTATATGTCTATGGCTATCAAGGTGGGTTATATCTCTATTTAATCTATTTTTTACTTTTATTATTTGCTCTTCTAACTCTTTTTCTATTGCATTTAAAAAATTATTATCTCTTTTTAATAGTAAATCTTTATATCCTAATTTGAATACTCCATTTTGGTTGCAATATAAAGGATTTTGAATTAGGGCTTTACCGTAAGTTAAATTTAGATGCATTCCAATTCCAAGCCCTTCTCTTTTATTTGCTTCAACTATTGCTTCATCAAAAAAATCACAATTTGCCATAATACTAGCATGTGTAATAGCACCATTATCAAAACCATCAAATATGGCTTTATTTGCTCCTGGCGTCATTGCCAAATCATCTGCATTTACTATCATTTATTAAATCTCTTCTTCTATGAAATATAGAGGTCTATGTTTAACTTCGGTATAAATTTTTCCTATATACTCACCAATAATTCCAATTGCTAAAAGCTCAACTCCTCCTAAAAAATACATAGGAAGCACTGTAGATGCCCAACCAGGCACAGCTGTTCCAGATATATAAACACTATATAATACATAAAAACTTAAAAATATCGTAAATATAAATATTAAAAATCCAATAATAGTAATTAATTTTAATGGCACAACACTAAATGATGTAATACCATTTAGTGCAAAAGATAACATCTTTTTTAGAGTATATTTAGATTCACCAGCAACTCTTTGTTTGGTTTTAAAATAAATTTTTGTGCTTTTTAGACCAATTTCTTTTACCATGCCTCTAATAAAAAGATTTCTCTCTTTGAATTGTAAAAAAAGATTTAATGCTCTATTTGATAAAAGTCTATAATCTGCATGATTTCTTTCTATATCCACACCCATAATTTCCATCAATTTATAAAAGCTCTCCGCAGTAAATTTCTTAAAAAAACTATCACTATCTCTATCTTCTCTTATTGCTAATACAACTTCATATCCATTTTGATACTCTTTTATCATGTCAACTATTGCATTTGGGTCTTGCTGTAAATCAGCATCCATAGATATCATGCAATCACAATTATTTGCCACCTTTTGCATTCCTGCAAGAAGTGCATTTTGATGCCCTTCATTTTTTGATAATTTTATACCGTGTATAAAGTCATTTTTACTAGCATTCTCTTTTATAATAGACCAAGTATTATCAATACTGCCATCATCTACAAATAGTATATAACTATTTTTATTTATAATATTAGAATCTATCAATTCTTTATATAATTTACTTAATACATCAATGGTTTTTGGCAAAACCTCTTCTTCATTGTAGCAGGGTATTACAAGTGCTAATTGGACTCTTTTCAA
>CAYPVY010000001.1:0-24711 GCA_964414305.1 uncultured Nitratifractor sp. | reverse complement strand
AGTTTGAATGGATTGCAAATAAAATAGCTGACATTTTAGATGATATTAATAATACAAAGCTTCAAGCAAAAATAAAAGAAGAAGTAAAAGATTTAGCTAGTAACTTTATTATATATGATAAACCAATCTATTAATAATATAGAAGAGCTTTTAGAGTATCTAACAAAAGACTCTAAAGGCTATTATATTGAGCAGCCTACAATTTATTCAAAAGAGAATATAGATGGTCATACTATATACTCAAGATATAAATATTTTAATGACAAAATTGATAATAATCTCCTTAAAAGACATCTTCAAAAAGATATAAATTTAGCAATCTCTTTAGAAAATATAGATGCAATTGTTTATGAATATTGTGGAGTTAATCAAGAAGCATTTTATTTTCTTTTGCAATACTATTTTAAGCAAAAAAATTTTAAAAATATATTTATTACTACATTAGATAACTCAAAAATGGTTGTATATGTAGAGGTAAAAATGAAAAATTTTGATGATTTTAATAGTTTGGTTGAAGAAATTGACAAAAATTTAACAAAAAAATTAGATAAAGAGTGGAGAGTGTTACCAGACTTTAAAGCTCCAAAAATTGGGAATTTATTGGAGCTTCCTAGAGAATTGATAAATTTTTAGGTGTAAAGTTATTGTAAAAAATTTAAATTTCTTATATTGGTTAATATTAAAATTTACTTTTTTTTGGTATAATAGTCTCAAAACAACTAAATTTGGAGTATAATCATGGGAAATGACAACACATTAGATGACTTAATTTTAACTGAACCAGAACCAGAAAAAAGTAAATCAAGAGGATTATTAGCCCTTTTAGGACTTGTTATTTTATTAATAATAGTTGGTGCACTATTAGCAAAAATGATTTATAGCACTTCTGATGAAAATAAACAAAAGGATAATGCTCAAAAAGTAGAGGTTAAGAGTGATGTAAATAATAATCTAGATAATATTAGTAATGAAAATATTAATAAAGATACAACTAAAGATACAACAGTTGCATCATCTAATAATGACCCTGATTTAGCACCTATAGGTGATATGAGTATGCCTTCTAGTATGGATACAGTAAATGTAGATGAGGCACAAAATAATAACCAAAATAGTGCAAATCAAAATGATATGGCATTAAAAGGAGATAGCACACAAGTTGCTAAGAATGAAGATAGCTTAGGTGTTGCTCCAGTTGGTAATAATATTAAAAAAGAAGAGACCCCTCCAAACAATGTTGTTGTAAAGGAGAGAAAAGAGGCTCCAAAAGTAGTTAAACATACAAAACCAAAAGAGCATAAAGTTGTTAATAAATCAACTCCAAAAAGGGCGGCAAAAACATATGGTGGTGTAGGTAATGTTTATATACAAGTTGGTTCATTTACAAAAGGTCCAGAGCAAAGTTTTATTAGAAAGATAACAAGAGCTGGATTTAAATATAGAATAAAAAGCCAAAATGGATATAGAAGAGTATATGTTGGTCCATTTAGAAGTAGAGCAGAAGCAGCTAAATATCTTGGAATTATAAGAAGCAAAATAAATTCACAAGCATTTATTAAGTAGGTCATATGGTAAAGAGTTATCTATTTGACCAATTAAGTGCGGTTGCACTATATGCAGAGTTAAAAAAGCTTTATCCATCTGAGGTAACTATGCTTTTTGAAAGTGCAGTAGTTAGTGAAGATGGAAATTTTAGTTTTATTGCAATTGGTGCAAAAGAGAGGCTAATATATAAAGATAATAAGACTATCTATATAGATGCCTCACATAAAGAAAATATTTTAGATAAAAATCCTTTTGAATTTTTAAAAGATTATTATAAAAATATTGATAAAGATAAATATAAAGAGTTTGCTAAGAGTGTAGGGTTTAATTTTGTAGATGGTTTTATAGGATATTTGGCTTATGATTTGGTAAAAGTATTTGAGCCATCATTAAAAGATTCAATGGATAATTTAGAAGATACTCTTAATACTCCAGATTTAGATTTGATTCGTCCAAAAGTAATAGTTGCATATTCCCATAAGAGTTCAGAATTAACAATTCTTGATATTGATAATTTATATACTGATATTGTAGATAATGTAGTTGATTTGATATCAAAAGCTCACACACCAGAACCTATAAAACCTGTTGAGTTAGAAGGTGAGGGTGAGTTTGCTATATCAAAAGAAAAATATATGCAAATTGTCAATGAGGCAAAAGAGCATATTCGTGCTGGTGATGTTTTTCAAGTTCTTCCATCAAATAGATTAACTCAAAAAGGCAAAATAGACCCTTTAAGCTTTTATAGAATGCTAAGAAGTAAAAATCCTTCTCCATATATGTTTTTATTAGATTTTGAGGATTTTTCTATTTGTGGCTCATCTCCAGAAGTTATGGTTAGGCTTTCAGATGGTGATATTTTGCTTCGTCCAATTGCAGGAACAAGAAAGAGAGGTAAAACTCCTCAACAAGATTATGAGATGGAGCAAGAGTTAATAAATGATCCAAAAGAGTGTGCAGAACATCTTATGCTTATAGATTTGGGTCGTAATGATGTAGGAAGAGTTGCAAAAGTTGGAACTGTAAAGGTGCCTAATATGATGCGTGTAGAGAGATATTCTCATGTAATGCATATGGTATCAGATGTAGTTGCTACTTTAGATGAAGATAAAGATATGTTTGATCTATTTGGAGCTACTTTTACTGCTGGAACTATGACTGGAGCTCCTAAAATAAAGGCTATGGAATTAATAGCAAAATTTGAAAAATTAAAAAGAGGCTTTTATAGCGGAAGTGTAGGATATTTTTCTTTTACTGGTGATATGGATTCAGCAATTACTATAAGAACAGCTCTTATAAATGATAATTCAATTACTCTACAAGCTGGTGCTGGAGTAGTAGCAGATTCTATTCCTGAACTTGAAGAGTTAGAAGTTAGAAATAAACTTATGGCATTAATTGCAACATTGCAAGATATGCAAGAGTTAAAAGAGGAGAAGAATTTAGTTTTATTAAGAGAGATTAAATAATGGCTAAAAAGTTTGCTATATTTGGAAATCCAGTTGAGCACTCTTTGTCTCCTAAAATGCATAATTGTGCATTTATAGAGTTAGGATTTGATGGAATTTATTATAAAATTTTACTTGAAGATGGCAAAGATTTAAAAAATAGATTTTTAAGTGAAAATTTAAGTGGTGCAAATATTACAGTTCCTCATAAAGAAGAGGCATATAAAGCTTGTGATGAGTTAGATGATTTTGCAAAAAAAGTTGGAGCAGTTAATACAATTGTAAGGGATGGAGGTAGATTAATTGGCTACAATACTGATGCTCCTGGATTTTTAAAATCTATTGATAAATTTGAAAATATTAAGAGTATATTAATTCTTGGAGCTGGTGGGACTGTTAGCTCTACTTCAGATATTTTAGCAGATGCTAATTATGATATTACAATTTTAAATAGAAGCGAAAATAGATTAGATAGTTTTAGAAAAAAAGGTTTTAAAACTTTTACATATGAAAATTTTGAGCCAAAAGAGTATGATTTGATAGTAAATATGACTAGTGCTGGATTAAAAGATGACTTACTACCAGCTCCTAAAGATATTTTAGAGGCAATATTCCCAAAAGCAAAAGCAGCAGTTGATATAATTTATGGAAAAGATACTCCTTTCTTAAAACTCGCCAAAGATTATAATTTGCCAATCCAAGATGGAAGTGAAATGCTACTTCAGCAAGGAGTTTTAGCTTTTGATTATTTTACAAATCATCAATATGATTTAGACGAAGTTGAAAAAATTATGAGAGAAGCTTTAAGTAACTAAAGTTATTAGGAAAATTTAGCTTAAGCTAAACTTCCTTTTATTATTATTTTATTACTTTAAAACCTTTATCTATCCAGCCATACTCAATTCCGCCATTTAATTCATATACATTTTTAAATCCAAGAGTTGTTAGCCAATTGCCTAATTTTTTAGTTCTATTAGCATGTGCACAATAGATTATAAAAGGTTTTGATTTGTCTTTTATTAATCTTCCAAGTTCAAACATAAAGTTAGGAACATCAGCACCTCCATTTGGTGTAAAAAACATAATTTTTTTAGCACCTTTTATAACTCCTCTATCTTTCCACTCTTGTGGTGTTCTAATATCAATTACGGGAACTCCACTACTTTGCATTTGAAGCAAAGTCTTTGCATCAATGCTTTTTAATTGTGCCATTAATGAATAGCTAAGAAATAAAATCATAAATAACTTTTTCATATATATCCTTTTTATTTTAATTTTACTATAGTTTTGTATATAAAATGTGTAATAAATGCAACTTAGTTTGCAATTTTTTCAAATATTTCTTATATATAATTTTGATGTAAATATATTTAAGGAGTATGCAATGAAAAAGTATATATTTAGTTTAATTGCAACATTGACTTTAGTAAATGCACAAAATAGCTTAGCTACAAATGGTGATCCATTCTCTCAAATAGATAAAATTTTTCAAATGCAAATGAAACAAATGGAATTGATGCAAAAACAAATGGATGAGGTTTTTAAAAGTTTAGATAAATCTAATATGCCTACAATGATTAGTTCAAGTTCTATAATTAGTTCAGGTGTTCAAGATAAGGGAGATTATTATGAAGTTGATGTAAATGTAGGCAAAGGTAATGTTAAAGCAAATGTAGAAGCAAAAGATGGAGTTTTAACAATAAAAGTAGAAGAGAAAAAAAGCCTTGAAAATAATAGTAGTTATGGTGTAGTTAAGAGTTTTTCTAGTAGTTCTTTTATGCAAAGCTTTACCCTTCCAAAAGATGCAGATAGTAAAAGTATTGATTATAATATAAAAGATGGCAAATTAATAGTAAAAATAAAAAAGTTAAAAAATAAGTAAATTTTATATAAAATATTAAAAATTGATATAAATCAATATTTTAGAGATTTTTTTTGATAGAATACTCAAAAAAGGAGTATTTAAAGATGGAAAAAGAAAAAGTAGAAGTTGCAGGTGCAACAGTTGATTTTTATAGATATAAAGATGGTGATGTAGAAGTTTATGAATTTGATACTAGCAGATGTGGTCCACCTGAGCCTATGGTTAATGCAATGGCAGGATTAAAGCTAATAGATTCGCCAAACAAAAAGTTAATTATGATAAATCATAAAAAACCTATGGGTTTACTTGATAAGATTGGAGAAAACTTTAATATTAGTGAAGAAAAGCTAGATGATGGAAGAGTAAAGTTAGAGTTTACTTATAAAGAGGGTGCAAGTAATAAAGCAAATTTAGATGATACAAGTTGTAGTGGGTAATTAAATGATTCAAATCTCTAAAGATTTTGCTCCACCATTAAAGATGATTGAGCCTTTTTTTAAATTTGGCTCAATTGCTTATTTGATTTCTATAATATCTTTACTATTTTTAAATCAATCTTTAGAACTTACAGATTTAAGAGTAGTAGGTTGGGCTCACCTCTTTTTGCTTGGGTTTGTGATGATAATAATTTTTGGAGCAATGGCACAGCTTATACCTGTAGTATTGGAGGTGGGTCATCACAATATAGATTTATATAGATATATATTTTATTTCCTTGCACTTGGTTTATCTATTATGGTAATTGGTTTTTGGTTTTTCCCTTGGGTTTTATCAATTGGAGGCTTTTTGGTATTGATATCTATGATACTATTTTTGTATGAAACATTTGCAACTCTTAAAAAAACATCATCAAACTCTTTAAGTGTAAAAACCATAAAAGTAGGCAATATTTTTTTAACTATTGCTATAATAATTGGTTTTTTGATGGCATTGGCTATATCTATTGGATTTAATCTTGATATCAATAAATTTTTAAATATACATATAGCTTTTGTTTTGATAGGGTATGTTACGATAACAATTATTGGTATAAGTATGATTTTATTACCTATGTTTGGTTTAGCTCACGGTTATGATGATAGTGATGTAAACTTATCATTTAGAATTTTAGTAATCTCAACACTTCTTTTTACACTTTCAAAATTTTTTAAATTAGATTTGTTAAGTGAAATATTTTTAATAGGTATTATTGGAGGGGTTGGTTTATATATTAGACAAATTGTAACTTTATATAATATAAGAGCTAGAAAAATAGTTGATATATGGTATAAACATTTATATGTTGCATATGCTTCTTTGTTTTTAGTAATTGTTTATTTGATTTTTTGGCTGATATTAGGAGGAGATAGAATAATAAAAAGTGCTATATGGCTCTTTTTGTTAGGGTTTGTTACTTTTATGATAAATGCACATTTAATAAAGATTATACCATTTTTAGTTTGGTTTGAGAGGTTTAGTCCACTAGTTGGTAAACAAAAGGTGCCTATGCTTCATGAGATGCTACCTAATAAAGATGTTGAATTTTCTTTTTGGCTTAGTTTGCTAGGATTGATATTTGGGTTGTTTGCTTTGATGTTTGGGAATGATGCTATGTTTAAAGGAGGGGTCTCTCTACTAATATTTGGTGCTATATTTATGGTAAAGACGGTATTATATATTTTAAATTATAAGTTAGTAGAGGAGTAATTTGATGTGTAATGTAACAAAAGAGCAAGTTTATGATGAACTAAGAAAGATAATTGACCCAGAAGTAGGCTTTAATTTGGTAGAGATGGGTTTGATATATGGAGTAGATATTGATGATGATTGTAATGTAAAAATTACAATGACTCTTTCTACTAAATCATGCCCCATGCATCAAATGTTAATTCAATGGGTAGAGGATGCTCCAAAAAATATAGATGGTGTTAAGAGTGTAGAGGTTGATTTGGTATGGGAGCCAGAGTGGAATATATCTATGGCCGAAGAGAGTGTAAAAAAAGCTTTAGGTGGCTTATAATGAAAGCAATTAAAGCTATTCTAAAAGATTTATATGGGGCTGGGATACTATTTTTTTATTATACAAAATGGTTTATTGCTATAGGTGTTCCAATTTTATACTTTGCATTAGATTATAAAAGAAATTATATAATGGATATTTTATGGATTTGGTGTATAATACTTATTATAAAAGATTTTATCTATAAATTTATATTAAAAAAGAGCTATTGTAATAGTAATAGTTGCTCAACAAAGGATAGATAGTGTTTGATATATTTACCAAAACAGATGATACACCAAATATCGCAAAGGTTCTATTTGGTTCAAATATTGAAGAGAGAGATGAATTTATAGAGATAAAAAATCCATATACAAAAAAAGTAGTTAGCAAATATCCAAAATGTGATGCAAATGATGCAAAAAAGGCTTTAGAGATAGCACAAAATGCAGCTAAAGTAGCAAAAAATATACCACTACATCAAAGAATAAGTTGGCTAGAAGATGTTGCATCAAAATTAAGACAAAAGAGTGATGAGTTTGCTAAATTAATTGTAGATGAGGTAGGTAAACCTCTAAAATTTGCAAAAATTGAGGTTATAAGATGTGCAGAAACAATAGAGCTTACTGCTAAAGAGTTGATTAATTTACATGGAGAGACTATTGCAACAGATGCAACAGCTAGTGGGAAAAAGGCAATGGCTTATTACAAAAGAGTTCCAGTAGGTGTTGTTAGTGCTATTACACCTTTTAATTTTCCTTTAAATTTAGTAGCACACAAGATTGCACCTGCATTAGGAGCTGGAAATGCAGTAGTTCTAAAGCCAACTCCAGAAGCTCCTATGTGTGCCTATGCTTTGGCAAAACTATTTATAGAGAGTGAGTTTGCAGTAAAAGATGCACTAAGTGTAGTCTATGGCGATGCTGAGGTTGGTAGTGAGCTAGTAAGCAATTCAATTCCTAGGGTTATTAGTTTTACAGGTTCAGCTCAAGTTGGTAAAATAATAATGAAAAATGCTGGTATAAAAAAGGTTGCTTTGGAGTTGGGTGGAAATGCTGCAACTTTTATTGATGAGAGTGCAGATATTGAAGATGCAGCTAAGAAGTGTGCTTTTGGCTCTTTTTATAATAGTGGTCAAGTATGTATATCTTTGCAAAGAATCTATGTGCACCAAAATGTATATGATGAGTTTGCAAATGCTCTTGCAAATGAGGCAAAAACTTTAAAAGTTGGTTCACCATATGAAGAAGAGACTTTTATGGGACCACTTATTAATGAAGATGCAAAACTAAGAGCTGCTAGATGGGTAGCAAGTGCTATTGATGAAGGAGCAAAAGTTTTGTATGGGGGAGAAGAGGTTGATGGAATTTTTCCACCTACTGTAATGATTGATGTTCGTGATGATATGAAAATTGTGTGTGAAGAGGTATTTGCACCAATAGTATCACTTGTTAAAGTAAACTCTTATGAAGAGGCAATAGAAAAGATAAATAACTCTCCATATGGATTGCAATATAGTATTTTTACAAATTCACTTGAAAATACAAGGGCTTTTATTGATGATGCAGAAGCGGGCGGAGTAGTAGTAAATGATATCCCAACAGTTAGATTTGACATTCAACCATATGGTGGAATAAAACAATCAGGTATTGGTAAAGAGGGGCCAAAGTTTGCTCTTGAAGAGTTTACAGAGATTAAATCGGTAGTTATATTTTAATGAAAAAAGTAGCTATTAGTGCATGTTTGCTTGGCAATAGATGCAGATATGATGGAAGTGATAATTATGACCCAAAACTTCTTGGGCTTTTGGAGTGCTATGAGTTAATTCCATTTTGTCCAGAAGATTTTTGTTATGGCACCCCAAGACCAACAATGGATATAGTTGATGATGGTAAGAATCAAAAGGTAATATCAAACTTAACTCATGCTGATTTAACTCCACCAATCAAAGAGTATGCAAAGGCTTTTTTTGATAATAATAAAGATATTGAATTATTTATAGGAAAAGATAGAAGTCCAAGTTGTGGTGTATGTAGTGCAAAAGTATATGATAGAGATAAAAATTTAATATCTTCTAAAGGAACAGGCGTAATGGCACAATATGCAAAAGATTTAGGAATAGAAGCTTATGATGCTGAAGAGTATATAAAGATAAAAAAGGGTATTTAGTTTATACTTTTTTTAAATTTTGATAACCACTCTTTTTGCTCGTCATTTAACTCTTTCATAGAATTTAAAATTTTATATTTTAATTTTTCTAAATCTTCAATCTCTAGATATTCTAAAATTTGAGGTGAGATATCAAAATCTTCAATAATTTTACTATTATTCCAAAGTTTCTTAATATCATCTAATAAATCTTTTTTATCTAACATTTAATTTACCTTTGGTAGAATTTTGTTTTCAATAAGAAAATATTATATCAAAAAAAGAGTCTAATTTGAGAATTTTATATATATTAATTTTAATAACATATATTGTTTTTGGTAATGATTATAAAGTTGTTGATATATTTGATGATACACCAATTAACTCAAATATTAAAGTCAAAACAAAAAAAGTGATTAAAAAAAAGCATAAAATAAAAGCTATAAATAAAAAAAAGAAAAAAGTTTTTAAAAAAAAGAGTATAAAAAAAGAGAAGAAAAAAGAGCTTCTAAATAGCGATAAAAAAGTTATTCATAAAAATAAAAGAGCAAAACTAGCAATAATAATAGATGATATAGCTCATAAATATCAATTAAATATGATAAAATCTTTGCCTTTTAAGGTTACTCCATCAATTTTTCCACCAAATCATATGAATATGAATACTCAAAACCTAGCAAAAGGTTTAAAACATTTTTTAGTGCATCTTCCTTTGCAATCAGATAGTAAAGCTATGAATAGAATGTATAAGACACTTTTTGTTACCAATAGCGATAAAAAGATAATAGCAAGAGTTAAAGAGATAAAAAGATTATTCCCAAATGTAAAATATATCAATAATCATACTGGAAGTATATTTTGTCAAAATTATAAAAAGAGTAAAGTTTTATTTAAAGCTTTGCTTGATAATAAAATAAATTTTATAGATAGTAGAACAACCCAAAAATCTCAATTTAGAAAAATTGCAAAAGAGTTTGGTGTAAGGTATTTGTATAATAATCATTTTATAGATAATAAAGTAAATATTAATTATATATTAAAAGAGATAAAAAGAGGAGTATCTCTAGCTAAAAAGAGAGGCTATGCAATAATTATTGGACATCCACATATGCAAACTTTTAAAGCATTGAAGATGGCAAAAAAGTATTTTAAAAATATTGATCTTGTATATATTGATGAGTTATGATTAGGATAGTTAATAAAGAGATAAAAGCACTAAAATTAATGAAAAAAGCTCCAAAAGAGTTATATTATATTGGAGATTTATCACTTCTTGATAATAGATGTATATCTATTGTTGGCACTAGGCGTCCTAGCCAATATACAAAAGATTGGACATATAAGTTATCAAGAGAGTTATCTAAAAGGGGAATAGTAATAGTTAGTGGTGCAGCTATGGGTGTTGATGCTATCGCACACAAAGGGGCAATAGATTTTAAAACTATTGCAGTAATGGCAAATGGACTTGATATAAAATATCCTGCAGTAAATAAAACTTTAATTGAAAATATTGAGAAAAAAGGATTGGTTTTAAGCTTTTTTAAAGAGGGGTTTCGTGCTACAAAGTGGAGTTTTGTGAGTAGAAATGAATTGGTTGTTGCTTTGGGGGAGTGTTTAATAGTTACTGAAGCAGATTTAAATAGTGGTAGTTTAAGAAGTGTTGATTATGCACTTAAAATGAATAAACCAATATATGTTTTACCACATAGATTAAGTGAAAGTTTAGGAACAAATATTTTATTGAAAGAGGGAAAAGCAAAAGCTATTTATGATATAGAGGAGTTTGCAAACAAGTATGGCGTAGTTAGTAATGAAAAAGATGAATTTATCATATTTTTAGAGAGTTCGCCTACTCTTGATGAAGCTATATCTAAATATGGAACTAAAATTTATGAAGCAGAATTAGAAGGTATAATTGAGATTGAAAATGGTGTAGTTAAACTTTTAAAATAGGCATATGCCTATTTTTTGCTTGAGTTGTTATCAGCTTTGGTGCTATTTGTATCTTTTGTTTTAGATGAGCTTTTATTTTGATTTTTATATTTATCAGAATTTAAAAAATCTATTACTTGCTCTAAATATTTCTCAGATACCATCCCTATTTTCATATCTACAACATTACCACTTTGGTCAAATATAACTAAAAATGGAATTGCACCTCTCCATCCTGCTCTTTGTGCTAGGTATCTTACAAAATTAATATTTTCATCTTGAGTAAAGATATTATAGTTTATACCTTTTTGTTTTGCAAATTCTAATAATCTATCTTTTGGTGTAGCTTGAACCTCAATTGCATAAATAGCTAGTTTATCTTTGTATTTTTTGGTTAAATCTATGTAGTGTGGAATTGACATAAGGCATGGTGGGCAATGTGTTCCCCAAAATTCTATTAATACAACTTTTCCTTTTGCATCTGGAATTTTAAGACCATTTTTCAATCCATACACTGTTGTTGTCTTTCCATAAATATCTTTTAAGATAAATTTTGGCTCTTTTGTAGCATTTGACTCTTGTGCATTTAGTATAGATAGAGTCAAGATTAAAATAGCAACTATCTTTTTTATCATTTTATGTCCTTTTTTGTTGTAATTATAGCATATTAATATAATGTTGTGGAGTTGTTGTGTATAATTATGCAAAAGGAGCATTATGAAAAGATTTTTTTTGTTTTTATCTACAGTTATATTATATTCTAATGTTAGTGATAAAGAGATAGCTAATATGTTTATAATAGGTTTTAATGGAAATGATGTAGTAAAAGCTGGACTTTGTAATAGAGGCTTAGGCGGAGTAATTGTATTCAAAAAAAGCCCAATTGGTAAAAGCTATAAAAATTTTTATGATGCAAAAAGTTTGAAAAATTTAACAAATAATCTAAAAAGATGTATCAATAGACCTTTAATTGCAGTTGACCAAGAAGGTGGCTTGGTTCAAAGAGTAAATTTTGGCACAAAATATCCAAAAGCTAGTATTGTAGCAAAACAAGGTTTAGCTTATGCGAAAAATATCTATGAGCAAATGGCAAAAGAGTTACATAGTGTAGGGGTTAATTTAGATTTTGCTCCTGTAGCTGATTTGGCAATTAATCCTAAAAATAGAGTAATAGTTGGATATGGAAGAAGTTATGGTAATTTAAATAGTGTTATAAATTATGATAGAGTTTTTATTGATGCTATGCATAAATATGGAGTTGCAACCTCATTAAAGCATTTTCCAGGTCATGGCTCATCCCTAGGCGATACTCACAAAGGCTTTGTAGATGTTACTTCTATGTGGCAAAATATAGAATTGAAGCCATATCAAGCTCTAAAAGATAGAACCGATACTGTAATGGTGGCTCATATTTTTAATAGAAAGCTAGATCCTATATATCCTGCATCATTATCAAATAGAGTTGTAACATATATTTTAAGAAATAAAATAGGATTTAATGGCGTAGTAGTAACAGATGATTTGCAAATGGGTGCTATTAGAAAAAGGTTTAATTTAAAAGATACGATAGCTTTGGCAATAAATGCAGGAGATGATATATTACTTTTTGCTAATCAATTAAGCCCAAGAGATAGTGTGAGTGTAGATAAGCTCATTAAGGTTACAAAAGAGCTATTAAAAGAGGGTAGAATAAGAGAATCTTCTATTAAAAATGCAAATAGAAGAATAAACTATTTAAAAGATAGGTTATATTGATGGAGAAGATTGCTGCAATTGATGTTGGGCTAAAAAGAATAGGTTTAGCATTTTGTTTTGATGGTAGTATTGTAATTCCCCAAAATGCAATTATTAGAAAAGGTAGAAATCAAGCTGCTAGAGATTTAAGTAATATTTTAAATGAGTGGGGTATAGAAAAGCTAGTTGTTGGATTGCCAAAAGAGGGTGGTTCAGCAGAAGAGATGGAAAGAAGAATAAAGCATTTTGTATCTTTACTTAGTGTTAATAATATAAAAGAGATTGTATATGTTGATGAAGCATTTAGCTCCCAAGAGGCAAAAGAGCAAATGGTTGGGATAACTAGACAAAAAAGAGATGGTAAAATTGACTCAATTGCTGCTAAAATTATTTTAGAGAGATATTTGGATAGTTTAAGATATAAAAGCTAAGCTTTAATAAGCTTAGTTTTGGCATAAAGAGATTTATATCTCTTGCCTATAAATTTAATAATCTCCAAAACTAAATTTGACTCCACAACTTAGTGTTGTTCCTTTTCTTTTTTCATTTGCATAATGATATTTTGCTTCGCCAACTAAAGATATATCATTTCTAATTTGAAATTCAACTCCAGCTCCGCCATTTGCATAAAAGCTTAAAGAGCTATAATCTCCTGTTGGATTACTTAGGTGTTCAAGCCCTAAACCTAATAGAAAATATGGTGTAATTTCACTCGGGCTATTTAAATACCATAGAAGATTTGGACCAAATCTAATACTAGATGTCTGTGCATTATTATCTTTATATTTAATATCTGGTGTATAATCAAGAGCTAATTGAAAAGCACCTAGACCAAAATTATCAATCCCAAAATCATTATTTGTATATCTAAAGCTGTAAGCATGATTATTATCTAATCTACTTTCACTAGCAGATATAGTATAACCACCCATTATAGATATTGAGTTTGGGTATAAGCTAGGGTCTGCAGCATTTGATGTTGATGATATTGCCATAATAGTTAGGATAGAGAGTGCTAACTTTTTCATAAAAAATCCTTTGAATTTATGGTATTTATCAAAGTATAGCACAAAGAAGTTTAATTAATACTAAAAAATATAATTTTATGAGTTTTTAACTACATTTATCCAATAATCAATATGTTTTAATTCTCTAAATAAAGTTGTATCTCTATCATGTCCTGGGAGGACTCTTTTGTCTTTTTTGTTGAAATTTTTTACTTTATTTAGGCTAGTAAGCATATCATATTTATTTGAATATTTAAAATCCCATCTACCAATAGAGCCATTAAATAGAAAATCACCACTAAACCATATATCATTATATTCAATTACACTGCATCCTGGTGTATGCCCTGGAAAATGCCAAAAAGTAAATTCTATATCATCAATTTTTATCTTTTGATCTGGTGATATTTCAAAATCTGCTTTTGATTTTGGAGTTCCATATTTGAATGGGTCATTTTGTAACATAAAAGCATCATCTTTTGGACAATATATAGGTATATTAAAATGCTCTTTTACCTCTTGATTACTCCATACATGGTCAAAGTGTCCATGTGTATTTAAGATTGCAACTGGGTTTTTAACATTATCTTTTATCCATGAAGTCGCATCTACACCTGGATCTATAATAAAATCTTTATTATCTATACTTAATATATAGCAATTTGTCTGATACATACCCATAGGCTTAAATTTTATTTGCATAAGATATAATACTCCTTATGAACTTTTATGCCAAATTAGAAGAGGCACTATTTAGTGCAGATATTAACACAAAAGAGCTTATAGTAGATAGTTTAATTGAGTATTTAAAAAAAGATGATGCAATTTTAAAAAAGAGTAAGCCAAAAATATGGGAGAGTCCATCATACTCAAAGATTTGTAAAATTGTATCGCCAAAAGAGCTACCAAAAAGAAGAGATTTTAATAATATTGATTCTTTAAGAGCTTTGGTTCATTCAATTGCTCATATTGAATTTAGTGCAGTAGATTTGGCAATAGATGCAGTATATAGATTTCAAGATATGCCAAAAGAATATAAATTAGATTGGCTAATTGTTGCTCAAGATGAGATAAGACATTTTAAGATGTTAGATAATATATTAAAAGAGTTAGATATCTTTTATGGTGCTTTGCCTGTGCATAAAGGGCTTTTTGAGATGGCATATAAGACAAGTAATAATTTAGTTGATAGAATGGCAATAATTCCTAGATATTTTGAAGCTAGTGGTTTGGATGTAAATCCAAAAATTATAAATAAACTTAAAGCCCATAAAAATAACCTTATTGTTTCAAAAATAATAGATGCTTTGGATATTATATATATAGAAGAGATTGAGCATGTTAGAAAAGGAGATAAGTGGTTTAAATATCTTTGTAAAATAGAAGATAGTGAGCCTCAAAAGAGATATTTGGATATAATAAATAGATATAATTTAAAGGGTAGGGCAGAGCAGTTTAATATTGATGCAAGAAAGAAGGCAGGTTTTAGTTGTGAGGAGTTAATAACTCTTGGTGCAAAAGAGTGTAAATAGGAGATTATATGTATAAAGTAGAGTTTTATCAACCAACAATTCCTAAAAAGATATTTGATATTGATGTTGATAATTATGATAGTATGATAAATAGTGCATCTTCTAATTTAGAGAAAAATTTTTCAAATATTGTAAATTATAAATATATCTTAAGTGTATCAAACCCTACCTCTGCAATACATTTGGCAATGTGTGCAATAGATCTTAAAAGAGGTGATAAAGTTATTTGTCCAATAAATTCATATGCAGATGTTCCTCAAGCAATTAGACACTTTGATAGTGAGCCAATATTTACAGATATCGAACCTAGAAGTTATTTAATGAGTATAGAGTCTCTAAAAGATGCTCTTAAAAATAATAAAAGTAAAAAATTAAGAGCTATAGTTGTCTCACACTTTGCAGGTTTGCATTATGATATTTCAGATATAGTTGCTTTGGCAAAAGAAAATAAGGTTTTGGTAATTGAAGATTTTAGTGATGTTACAATATTGAATAAAAATATAAAGATATTAGGAGATATAGCAATATTTTCATTAAACTATAAGCATGATAATACCCTAAAGGGTGCAATCGTTGCTTTCAAAGATGAAAAAATATTTAAAAGAGCGAACCTAACAAAAGAGCTTGGAGTTAAATTATATAATAAAGATATTAACTATTTATATGATGTAATTGAGATTGGATGTGATTATAGATTAGATAATTTAAGTGCATATTTACTTGATGGTTTTATAAAAGATAGAAAAGAACTTTATAAAAAGAAGATGAAGATAGTAGATATATATTTTAAAGAATTAGACAATCTTAAACATATTACTTTGCCAATAAAAGATAAAAATCACTCATATAGCTATTTTATTATAGAGGTAGATAAAAATAGAGACCTTTTTGCCAAAGAGTTGAAAAAAAGGGGTATTGAGGTAGCTTTGCATTATATACCACTAAACTTTACAACATATTATAAAGATAAATATAATTTAAAGGTTTTTAGTTTTCCAAATGCACTTAGCATGTATCAAAAGGTTTTATCTATCCCAAACCACTGCAAGATGAGTATTGATGATGCTATGCAAGTATGCAGAGCAATTAAAGAGGTAGATTCAATTCATATATGATTAGGTTTTTTGAAAATTTATATTATAATCCAAAATGGTATCATTATATAGTAGCTTTAATTTTACTCCCTCTTTCTATTATATATGGTTTAATTGGTTTTATAAAATATCTCATTTCAAATCCTAAAGATTTTAGAGTCAAGATTATTAGTATTGGCAATTTAGTAGTAGGTGGTAGTGGTAAGACTCCAATAGCTATTGAGATAATAAAATATTTTATCAAAAATAAAAATCTAAAGATTTGTTATATATCAAGAGGGTATGGAAGAGATTCAAAGGGGTTAGTATGGGTAAAAAAAGATGGCAATATATTAGTAGATACTAAATCAAGTGGTGATGAGGCTATGCTTGTGGCCAAAGAGACAAAGTGTGATGTAATAGTTAGTGAAGATAGAGAATATGCTATTAATGAGGCTAAAAAAAGAGGAGTTGATTTAATAGTTTTAGATGATGCATTTAGTAAAGTTTCTATTAAAAAGTTAGATATATTACTAGAACCTAATAAATTACCAAATAAACTGACTCTACCTTCAGGTCCTTTTAGGGAATTTTGGTTTGCAAAGAGTAGGGCTGATATTATTTTAAAAGAAGATAGAGATTTTAAAAGAGAAGTTAAGATAATAAATCCAACTTCAAGAATGCTTTTAGTAACTGCAATAGCAAATCCAAATAGATTAGAGCCTTTCCTTCCAAAAGAGATTGTAGGTAAATTTATTTTAAAAGACCACTCTTTTTTTGATAAAGATAAGATTATAAAACAAATGAGACAATTTAATGCTACTTCAATTCTTGTAACAAAAAAAGATATGGTAAAATTAGAAAATTTTAATTTTGATATATCAATAATGGATTTAGAAATATCTATTAATAAAGAGATAATCAAAAAGATAGAGGAGTATTATGAAAGATAAATTAGAAACTGTAAAGACTTTGCTAGATGCATTACCTTATATAAATAAATTTAGAGATGATATTATAGTTATAAAATATGGAGGTTCTGCACAAACAAGTGAAGATTTAAAAGCAAAATTTGCACAAGATATTGCATTATTAAAAATAGTAGGTATGAAACCAGTGATTGTGCATGGCGGGGGAAAGAGTATTACTAATTTGCTTAATGATTTAAATATTGATACCAAATTTATAGATGGTCAAAGAGTTACAACAAAAGAGAGTATGCGTATTGTTGAGATGGTTTTAAGTGGAGAAGTTAATAAAAGTATTGTATCTTTGCTCAATCTTCATGGTGCAAAAGCAATAGGTATATCTGGTAAGGATGGAAACTTTATTACTGCTATTCATAAAGATAAAGAAAAGTTTGGATATACAGGTATTATTGAAGATATAGACCCTCAAATTGTTTATAATATCTTAGATGACAATTTTGTCCCAGTAATTGCACCTATTGCTAGTGGTTGTAGTATAGAGCATCCAGGATTTAATATAAATGCAGATTTAGCAGCTAGTAAAATTGCAGTAGCACTCAATGCAAGAAAAGTTTTATTCCTTACTGATACACCAGGTGTTTTAGACAAAGATGGAAAGTTAATTAATGTATTAAATATTGCTAAGACTAATAAGCTTAAAGAGGATGGAACAATAAGTGGAGGTATGGTGCCTAAAGTTGATGCTTGTATTGAAGCTCTTAAAGGCGGAGTTAAAAAAGCCCATATAATAGATGGTAGGTTAGAGCACTCTTTGCTTTTAGAGATATTAACAAGTAGTGGTATAGGCACTTGCATTGAGTTATAATTAATACTCAATATTTAATTTTTAGATATAATTTCAAAAATTTTTTTTAAGGATGTTTTGTGAAGTTTATAGAGACAAGAGGAAATGATGGTATTAAACCAAAAGAGGTGAGTTTTAGTGAAGCTATATTAAATCCAAGTGCTAGTTATGGTGGTTTATATGTTCCAAAAAGTTTGCCAAGTTTTGATTTAGAATTTCTTAATAATCATATTGATTCATCATATAAAGAGTTAGCTAAAGATGTATTAAAAGCATTTAATATAGATATAGAAGAGAGCTTGATAGATGAAGCTCTAAATCAATATGATAAATTTGATGACCCTAAAAATCCAGTTCCAATAGTAAAATTAGAAGAGAATCTATTTGTAAGTGAGCTTTATCATGGTCCAACAAGAGCATTTAAAGATATGGCTCTTCAACCATTTGGTGTGATATTGTCATCTTTGGCAAAACAAAGAGGTGAAAACTATCTTATAATGGCTGCTACAAGTGGAGATACTGGTCCAGCAACATTAGAGACTTTTAAAAATAAAGATAATATAAAGGTTTGTTGTTTATATCCAGCAGGTGGCACAAGTGATGTTCAAAGATTGCAGATGGTTACAGAAGATGCCCCAAATATTAAAGTAATAGGTGTTGAAGGTAATTTTGATGATACTCAAGATGCTCTAAAATCTCTTTTACAATCTAAAGAGTTTAAAAAAGCATTAGAAGAGAGAGATATAAAATTATCTGCTGCAAATTCAGTTAATTTTGGAAGAATTATATTTCAAACGATTTATCATATTCATAGTTATTTAGAATTAGTTAGATTAGGAAAGATTAAATTAGGAGATAAGATTAATTTAATAGTTCCAAGCGGTAATTTTGGAAATGCTTTGGGAGCTTACTATGTTAAAAAAGCTGGGGTTCCAATAGATAAAATTGTTATCTCTACAAATAGGAACGACATTTTATCAGAATTTATTAATAGTGGCAAATATGACTTAAGAAATAGAGAGCTAATACAGACAAACTCCCCTGCTATGGATATTCTAAAGAGTTCTAATGTAGAAAGAGTGCTATATGATAAGTTTGGTGCAGATAGGACTAAAGAGCTTATGGATAGCCTAAATAATAAAGGATATTATGAGTTAGATAGTAAAGAGTTAGAGGCTATTCAAAACGATTTTATGGCTACTACTTGTAGTGATGAAGAGGCAGAGGAGATAATTTCTAAATATTTATCTAAGGGTTATATTATGGATCCACATACTGCAACAGCAGTTAAAAGTTTTTATGAAAAAAATAATGATATGTTACCTTTTGTAGCATACTCTACAGCTGAGTGGACAAAGTTTAGTAAAAATATAGCCAAAATTGCTAACTATAATACAAATTCTGATAAAGAAGCTCTTGAATTTATTTCAGGGCAATTTAATGTTAAAATTGTGGAAAATATAAGTAATCTCTTTGAAAAGGATATAGTGCATTTGCAAATTGTCAAAAAAAGTGATATTATGCCGCAAATGTTAAAATTTCTTTAACAAAAAGGAGATTACAAAATGAAGAGTAATTCATACTCGGTTAAGCATAGTGTAGCTACTTTTGCTGCACTATGCGTTTTAACAGATTTAAGCTTTGGTTCAAGTTGCCAAAGTGGTTTAAAAGACGAAAATGGATGCAATCCATATGAAGTAAATTTTATTCAAGCAAAAACTCAAAGTATCAAATCAAAAAAGATTCAAGAAGATGATACTTCTAGCTTTTTAAATAAATTAGTTACAAAATCACAAACAAATCTTAATCAAAAAATTAAGAAGACTGATAATAAAAAATCTGATATAAAGATTTTAGCTATAAATAAGCCTAAAATAAAAACTATTGAGGCATCAAATAATATAGAGCTAAAAAAATATAAAGTAAAAGATATAGATATTGCTTCTATTTCTAAGGTAGAAAAATCAGATACAAAAGAGAAGATAGTAGTAAAGAAAGTAACAAAAATAGCTAAAACTTCTAAAGTAAAAAAAGTTATCAAACAAAAAGTTATAGCTAAAAAAGCTAAAAAGAAAAAAGTAATTAAAATAGATAATAAGATAAATAAAGATTTTTATGTAGTGAAAAAAGGTGATACACTAATATCAATTGCGAAACAAAAAAATATCTCTATAGCAAAGCTTAGAGAGATAAATAGATTAAGCAGAAGTGGTCATATCAAAATTGGACAAAAACTATATTTTAAAAATATACATTTTACACAAAATAGTAAAAAAGTTTTTGATTTAAATAAAAATATCAAATATAAAAAAGCTCATATGCCAAAATTTAAAAAGCATATTAGAGTTGTAGCAACAGCTTATACTTCACATCGTGGGCAAACTGATAAAACTCCATTTTTAGCAGCTTGGAATAATAAGCTAAAGCCTGGTATGAAAATTATAGCAGTTTCACACGATTTGATTAAAAAATATGGTTTGACAAACGGAGTTAAAGTAAAGCTAAAAGGTTTACCAGGTCTATATACTGTAAGAGATAAAATGAATAAAAGATTCAAAAAAAGAATTGATATCTATATGGGTGTTAATAAAAGAAGAGCACTTAGGTGGGGAAAAAAGAAGATAACTCTTTATTGGTAATATTATGAGGTTAATTCCTCATAATAATTTAATTTGCAATTAATCTATTATGCTCTATCTTTATACATAAATTTTGAACTACTTTAATCCCAGCATCTTTAGCCATTTTTGCAGCTTCATTATTAACAATACCTAGTTGTGTCCATAATACATCTACATCGCCTCTATCAATTACAGCTTGAGCTATTGGAACTAGGGCTTGAGGTTTTCTAAAAACCACTACAATATCAACTTTATCTTCTATTTCAGCTAAACTTCTATAAACTTTTCTACCAAGTATTTCATCTTCTTTAGGATAGATTGGAAAAACATTATAACCAGCATCTATTAGATATTTTGTAACCATATTGCTATCTTTTTCTGGATTTGGAGAAGCACCTACTATAGCTATATTTTTATATTTTTGTAATATCTCTTTTATTTCTTGTGGATTTGAATTGATTGTTGGCATTTCACACTGCATACTTTATCCTTTATTTTGATATAATTTTAATAATTTTAACATAATACAAAGGTAAAATTGATGTTAAGCTTACAAAATATTCAAAAAGCTTCAGATAGGTTAAGTAAAGTAGCTCATAAAACTCCAATAGCTTATGCTCCAATTTTGAGTGGTTTAGTTAATCATAATGTATATTTAAAAAAAGAGAATCTACAAATTACAGGTTCTTTTAAATTAAGAGGAGCTTTTAATAAAATAGCAAGTTTGATGGAAGAGAAAAAGCCTACAGGTGTAGTAGCTGCTAGTGCAGGAAATCATGCACAAGGTGTTGCATTTAGTGCAAAACACTTTGGTATTAAAGCTACAATATTTATGCCAGAATCTACACCTTTAAATAAAGTTCAAGGGGTAGAGAGTTATGGTGCAAAAGTTGTTTTAAAAGGTGTTAATTATGATGAGGCATATAGCGAGGCTTTAAATTATGCAAAAGATAATAATATAGAATTTGTTCATCCGTTTGCAGATGATTATGTTATGGCTGGTCAAGGTAGTATTGCATTAGAGATAATAGAAGATATTGATAATTTAGATGCAATTATTGTTCCAGTTGGTGGAGGTGGATTAATAAGTGGTATAGCCACAGCTATAAAAGAGATAAATCCAAATATTAAAGTATATGGAGTTGCAGCTCAAGGTGCTCCTGCAATGTATGAGTCATACAAGAGTGGAAAAGTAATCAATACTAAAAAAGTTAGAACAATTGCAGATGGTATTGCTGTAAAAAATACATCAGAATATACACTAAATTATATATCCAAATTAGTTGATGATATGGCTTTGGTTTGTGATGATGAAATTGCAAGTGCAATATTATTTCTTTTAGAAAAGCAAAAATTATTAGTTGAAGGAGCAGGAGCAGTAGGGGTTGCTGCCTTGCTTCATAATAAATTAGATTTAAAACCAAATAGTAATATTTGTGTAGTTTTAAGTGGTGGTAATATTGATGTTACAATGTTAAATTTGATTATAGAAAAAGGTCTTGTAAAATCTTATAGAAAGATGAAACTTGTAGTAACACTAGTAGATAAACCAGGAGCTTTAGAAGAGTTTTCGCGTTTGATGAGAGACAAACAAGCAAATATTGTTCAAATAGGATATGATAGAACATCTACAGATTTGGAATTTGGAGATGCAAATGTAAGCGTATCTTTAGAGACTAAAGGCAAAGAGCATCAAGATGAAATTAGAGCTATTTTAAAAGAGTATGGATATAACTTTAGTGAGATGCATTGATGAATACAATTGGTATTGATTTGGGCTCAAATACTCTAAGAGTTGTTAAGATTGATTGTAATAATCTTGAAAAGATTGCAGAGTATGAAAAAATTGTTAGAACAGCACAAGATATTGTTGATAAAAAGATAATTTCAAAAGATACTATCAAAAGAGTAAAAGATGCATTAGCAGAGGCAAAGATGGTTGTAAATTTTGATAACTCTTTAGTTAGAGCAGTTGCTACTGAGGCTCTTAGAGTTGCTAAAAACTCTTTAGAAGTTTTAGAAGAGATTAAGCAAGAGTTTGGTGTAGAGTTTGAGATTATTGATGCAAAAGAAGAGGCTATCTTAACACTTCTAGCTGTAAAGATGCGTTTAAAAAAGTTTGGTATAAATAAAGATTTTATTTTGGTTGATATTGGTGGTGGTTCAACAGAGATAACTTTAAATATAAAAGATAAAGTATATACCAAAAGCTTTTCATTAGGAATTGTAACAGTAGCAAATAGTGCAAATAGTATTGAAGAGATCAAAATTTTGATAAAAAGCTATAATCAAGATATAAAAGAGTTTTTAAAAGATTTTGATTTAGAAAATTTAATATTTGTATCAACAGCTGGAACACCTACAACTATTGCAGCTTTAAAACATAATCTAAATTATAAAACTTATAATGCAAATATAGTAAATGGCACAAAGCTTACTATTAATGATTTAGATATCTATCTAAATAAGCTTTTAGAAATGTCAAAAGAGCAAAGAGAATTAGCAGTCGGTGTAGGAAGAGATGATTTGATAATTGCTGGAATTTTAATTTTTAAAAATCTATATAAACTTCTGAATAAAAAAGAATCTATTGTAATAGATGATGGTTTAAGAGAAGGAGTAGCTATAAGTTTATGTGAAAAAGATTCTAAATGAATATATTAAATCAGAACTATGAATAAATCTGAAATTATACTATATTTTATAACTAAATTGCTCTAATTGATAAATAGTATAGAATATAATGTTTTAAGAATGTATAGATAAAATGAAGAAGTAATAATTTTAAGCCTTATGGCTTAAAATTATTTTAAAGATGAAATATAAGCAGCAACTGCTTTTATATCTTCATCACTTAAAGAGCCAACTTGACCTTTCATTAGCATTCCCATACCAGCAACATTTCTAGTTCCTGCTTTATATTCTTGAATTTTTTTCTCTAAATCAGCCGCTGGTTGTCCTGCAATAATTTCAGATTTACCAAGAGCTTTTGTTTTTCCATCTGCACCATGGCAACTAGCACATTTTGCAAAAATTGCTTTTCCTTTTGCAACATCACCACCAGCAACACTATTTTTTGCTTTTTCTTCTATTTCATTTGCAGTTTGTTTAGCTGCATTTGCAACATCTTTAGCTTTTTCTTTTACAGCTTCAGTTGCTTTTGACATACTCTCTTTAGCTTTTTCCATACCTTCATGAGCTTTTTGAGCCATATTGTTTGCTGCTTCTTTTGTAGCTTCAGTTGCTTTTGTAGCACTCTCTTTAGTAGCTTCTACCATTTTCTTAGCTGTTTGAGTAGCTGCATCTTTTGCAGAATCACTATTTGAGTTATTACCACATCCACTAAATGTTAATACTGTAACAGTAGCAATCGAAATTAGAACAAGTTTTTTCATAAAAACCCCTTATTTAAAATTATATAGCTATTATATCATAAATTATTATATTTTTTGTAATATAAGTAAAATTAAATAATTTTTGGTGTAACTAGCTTATCATCTCTTAATAAATTTTCCCAAAAATCACCTCTACTCCACTCACTTTTAATCTGTTTAGAAAAGATTATTGATTTTATATCTATCTCTCCCATCAATTTTGAGTAAGCATCTTTAGTAAAACATTGTGCATAGCCAGTATCCGTTTCATGAACAATGATGCTATTTAATTTGACCTCTTTTTCACCATTATTCATAGTGCTAAGTTTTAATATTTTATCTATTACTACAAAAAAAACTCTACTAAATTGCTCTGCAGATGGACTTACTGGAAGTTCAATCCATCTTTGAGAGTGTTTTTTCATATCATTAATATACTCTTTATCATCTTTACTCCAAAGTGTTATAGCATGGTCAAATGAATCTATAAATTCTTTAATATATAATTTGGTCAACCCAAAATCATATACCATTTGTCCATTATCTAAATAGTTAGATTCTAGTAGAACTTCTACTTTGTATGAATGGCCATGTATATTTTTGCTACATCTTTGAGTTGAACAATCTCTTACAATATGTGCATTTTCAAATTTAAATAGTTTTCTTATTATCATTATCTTTG